>NZ_CP036281.1:900000-1177500 GCF_007750395.1 Polystyrenella longa
GAACAGGGACGCATTGAGCATCGGAAAATTGTAGCCATGGGAAAGGGTCCCGTCTTCGCCGAAATCGAAGTGAAAATTGCTCACGTCGATCTCACTTCCGGAAACCCAATCGACGTCCTGCACGAACATTGGAAGCTCCGCGTGTATGACATTGGACCAGACACGAATGACAATAGCCTACCCTACATTATTGATTTTGAATCTGTTCAAGAAGCAGCCACGGACGAGCCACTGAAGATTCTGGAGTATCACTATGGTGGCTTTGCCATTCGCGGAAATGAATCGTGGTTGGGCCGCGATCCCAATCTTTTTTTAACCAGTCTCGGTATGAAACGGGAAGACGGGAACCATAGTCGTCCGAATTGGTGCCGTATGCAGGGGGAACTCGGAAGGGGGACTGCCGGCGTTGTTTTGATCTCTCATGAGCACAATTTCCGTGCTCCCATACCCGTTCGTCTGCACCCAGCCAAACCTTATTTCTGCTGGGCTCCGCTGGTATTGGGCGACTTTGAAATCAGCAAACAGAACCCGCTGCGGTCTCGGTTTCGAATCGTGAGCTATGACGGCGAGGGGTCGCTCCAGCGTCTTCATCAGCTGTCGCGGAATTTCTCACAGCCGGTCTGGCTGGATGCGAGGTAGTTGGGACGAGCGGCTCAGTCGAGCATTAGGAAAACATATTGTTGTCCACTGTCTTGATCTGGTTCGAATCCTTTTTCGACGGCTATTTTTCCGATCATGTCTAGAAGAACGGCGCGAGAGTCTGATTCCTCTGGAAGTTCTATCACTAGCTTACCGGTGTTTTCGAAGCCTCCCTCATAGTCATCGATTTCAACAGCCAGCACTTCCTGAGCCCCTGCGTCATAGAATTGCTGTACAAATTCAATGCTTTGTTCCTGCGAAAGTCCTTCTCCCAAAAAACGTTGCCCTGGGCCGGGCGAAGTCTGCAGCCATTCGAGTGCCTCTTTAGTATTAGTTGCTCCCAGAAATTGCTGTACGAATTTATCAGACACTGTCGTCTCCTATTCAACCAGATTTAAGGCCATTTTTACCGGTCAATTTTCATGAACTGTTTCAATAACCGTAACTCGTTCTGTCTCGTTTTATAATATCATATCCTCAAATTACCATAAAAAGAAAATAGCCCAGATTCATCAAATGAGGAGAACCCGATCTGTTAGCTGGTGTCACTCATAGAGGAGCCCAGGCTAGGGGTGATTTTATTGAGACAAAATCTCAACTCAGTGTGCGAATTAATCGGGATTCTTGATGTTAGGGTCTGCAGCAACGATCTCCTGTAGTAAGTGTCAAATGAGACTTAAACTGACGGGTTCTCGCCATGTACCGGGCTTGACGATCTGTATCGGCAGAACTACATTTAGCATGACTCTCTCGCTAAATTTCGTCTTCAGAAATGTCGCCTCTATCTCTTTAATAATAGGGACATGAGTTTTTCTGCTGATTTCCAGGGGAGAAATTCAAGAATTGAATTCAAAAGCGATTCACCGAGTATTTTTTTCACTCAGAACATAGATATTCCGCGAGGTTCTGTTTCCTGACCGGTGCTGATTGACCGATAACTCTGGAACTTGGCGGCTTTTTTTAACAGGAGGAGTTTCTCATGACTCATGTTGTCGCAGAACCTTGCATGAACTGCAAATACACCGACTGCGTGCTGGTGTGCCCGGTAGAATGTTTCTACGAAGGCGATAATATGCTCTACATCAATCCCGATGAGTGCATCGACTGTGCAGCATGTATTCCCGAGTGTCCCGTGGAAGCAATCTTCCAGGAAGATGATCTTCCCGAACAATGGTCCAGCTTCGTCGAACTGAATGCCGAAAAAGCACCAGAATGCGAAGTCATCACCGAGCAGAAAGCTTCTCTGGCCGACTCCGGCGGGGACTGCAAGAACGCCGATTAAAGACCCCGGATGCTCTGAGTCAGAAAATTCGGTTCAGATACAATAAAAGCCCGCACGCAGAAGTCTTTGCATGCGGGTTTTTTCTTTGTACGTTCATTTTCCAGATTCGACTCTGGCTTAAGCTTCGCGGGTGCCACTCGCTGTACTCCACTCTGTCTGAGTGCCACTCTGTCTGGCTTGTCCAGCAGTGCGATTACAGAGCATTCAATCATACGTTCCCTGCAATATCACACAGCGATTCGAACAATCGTTTGAAGACTTCGTAAGGGCTTCTTCACTATCGGTATTCAAAACAAGATCTAATACCGAGGCAAACTCGGATCGATTTTCTCCGCCCATTCATCAATTCCCCCTGACATGTTGATCGCCTTGCTGAAGCCTTGTTTTCGCAACCAGAGCATCACTTTCATGCTGCGGCCTCCATGATGGCAGTACACGACAACTTCGCTATCTTTCTGGGGGTCCAACTCACCCACACGATCCTGAATCTGGCTCATCGGGACGAGTGTTGCTCCTTCCACGTGCACTGTCTGATATTCATCCTCTTCCCGCACATCGAGCAGCAGAAAATCGTCGTTGTTATCCAGTTTCGCTTTCACCTGTTCACAGGACATTTCGAGCGGAGTGGCAGCGTCAGTCATAGCAAAAGAATCCAATTGGAAGTTCAAACGAGCAGCGTGATCAAATCATGCGTGGATCATCTTAAATTGGGAACCGCGTTGCAACCGTCATTTCTTCTTGATGAAATCAGACGAGATGATCAAATTCGGATGAACGAGTCGTAGTTGTTCAATCTGTTCCTCGGGAACGGAGGTGCCTCTCAGATCGAGGCCTCCTTTCAGAGGTTTCAGGATGGCAGGGTTTTCAATCAAAACGGTGATATCGCTTAAATTAGTCGCCCCCTGTAAATCCAGATGACCTTCCAGACTACAGTTTTTCAGCCGGGAAATATCAGTCAGGCCTGTGAAGTCAGTTAATTTGACGGAGACATATCTTTGTCCATCCTTTAAGAAGTCGAGCGACTCCTGTTGTTGAACCCCTCCCATTTCCACAAACTTCAATTGCGACATTTTATCCAGATCAGGAACGGTTGCATCCATCTCACAGCCAGCAAGATTGAGAAGATACAACTTCGGACAATGTGCTAATCCATCAATGTTATTCAATTTCGCCACAGTGCGATTCGCTTTTATCTTTTGATCCACTGAAATGCCCGTTTCCAAAACTGTCAGAAGTGGCATGTGACGCAAAAAATCGAGATCCGTCAGTCTCATGTCGCAGTCGATCGCGAGAAAACTTAACATCGTTAACTGTTTGAAATACTGATCGCTTTTAATCTCTCCACTGTTTTCAATAACCAGGGTTTGCAGGTTGGTCAGTGAGTTCAAGAACTTCCATTCCGTCTCCACGGGGCAATTCTTAATTTTCAAACTTCTGAGATTTGTCGCGTTCGCGACGGATTCCACATCTTTCAAGTTGGAATTGTTTTGAAGAATTAACTGGTTGAATTTCAATTCGATCTCAGGAAAATCCAGCAACTCCAGTTCAGGTGAGTCTTCGATGTTTAAGGAAATGGAAACCGGCAATTGGTTCGTCAGGATCACGATTTCCCGAAGTTGTTCCTCGGTAGTATCGATAACGGTGACCGTATAGAAATTCGGAGTTTCCGGCCACCAATTCCGAGAACCTGTGATTAATCTCTGTGGATATCTCGGTTCAACCGTGGCATCCAGACTTCGGATATCATCGACCAGTCTTTCTCTTTCTGTATGGCGCCAGTAAGGCCAGCCTATAGCGGTCCCCAGCATGAGGAGGCTGACAAAAGCCGCAACAACCAGAACTCTTTCGGTCCGATTCCATTCTCGCGGCGGCCAAACCGTCATTTCTATTTCTCCAAACAGTGAGAGGGGGATAAAGAGCAGCGGTGCTAGTATACCAGCGAAACCTGCTTGGCGATATGTGATGCCTCTTCGATTTCTGACCAAATCTCCACCACCTCCGAACCTGTTGTCCCAGCCGATTCCTGCGTATAATGTCCACCGTTGTCTGAATTTCCTTCTTTTCCAGCTTGTTTGATTCCTTAGATACCCACCTCCATGCCCCAGGACGATCTTTACAAAACTCTCGGTGTTTCCCGGACCGCGTCGGCGAACGATATCCGCAAAGCCTACAAGAAGCTCGCTAAGCAGTATCACCCCGACCGAAACAAAGGGGATGAAAAAGCGTCCGAGAAATTCAAGGAAGTTCAGGATGCCTACTCCGTACTGAGTGATGAGAATAAACGCGCTCAGTACGACCGATTCGGCACAACCCACACCAGCCAGGCAGGCCGGGGGGGAGGCAATCCCTTTGGCGGTGGAAACCCATTCGGCGGTGGCGGGGGAGCCGGCGGCCCGGGAGCAAGCCCGATCGATCTGGGTGATATCTTCGGCAGCTTTTTTGGCGGAGGCGGAGGGGGCGGTTTCGATTCGGATCGAGGTGGATTCGGTGGCGGAGCACAGGCGCCGCAGCGTCCCCAAAAAGGGGAAAACATCCCACTCGAAATCGAAGTCCCTTTTCACGTCGCGGCCGAAGGAGGCGAACATCTACTTACGCTCAGTCGCGATGGCAAACGGGAGTCGATTGCCATTAAAGTTCCCGCCGGAATTGAATACGGAAAATCAATCCGTCTCGCCGGAGAAGGGCACCCCGGTCGTCATGGCGGTCCGCACGGCGATCTGATGGTTTCCGTCAAATACAGCAAACACCCTTACTTCCGCCGGGAAGGCTCGAATATTCTGATCGATCTTCCACTCACTCCGGCCGAAGCCGTTCTGGGTGCGAAAGTGGAAGTCCCCACGCTCGCCGAAGGGGAAGTCGTCATGACCATTCCTCCCGGTACATCCAGTGGAGCGAAACTTCGACTACGCGAGAAGGGCGTCATCAACCCTCGCACCAAGCAACGGGGAGATCAGTTTGTGGTGATTAAAATCGTCGTTCCCAAAGAACCCTCTTCCGAAGTCCACGAACTTTATGAGAAACTGAAGGAAATCGACACCACCAACCCGCGGGCCGACAGTTGGAAATAAACTGAAGAACAATCGCTTCCCCCAACTTCGGAAAGAAGCCCAGTGATCTTATCCATGAACGTGCTGCGACGCTCTCTTCTCTGTACCGGCTTATTCACTCTGGTGATTCTCCTCACCTGCGGACCCATTCTCTCTGCTCAAGAGAAAATCGATCCGCCCCCCGCCAGTGAAGCCGCGTCGGAAGCCACCGTCGACGTCAGTACCGATGAAACAGGTTTGACCGCAGAGCAACGGGAGAAGAAAGAGGGGACGCTCGTCGGTATCATGATGATCACGCTCATCTGCATTACGGGCGTCTTCCTCATTATCTGGATTCTCCTGTATGGTCGCTGGTTCCGGCGGATGACTCGTCATCGTACCGGTCCTGTTTCTCCCCCCGATCCCCTCTGGTATCTCAAAGAGAAACCAAACACAGAAAAGCCGGGCGACGAAACCTCGAACTCCGAAGAATCAAATACTGCAGAACCAACTCCCCCCGAGGAAGACGATGATACGAACGAGGAGAAACCTTCCTCATGACAGCAACCGATCATCGTTTCCCGCAGAAATGCCGACTCAAGACCAACGCCAGCTTTCAGACGGTCTACAACGCCAAGCAGGCCAAAGGAGACAACCGACTCCTCATCTTCGCCGCCCGTAACGGACTTGGTTACACCCGTCTGGGTGTGAGTGTCTCTCGCAAAGTCGGCAACGCCGTCTGCCGTGGCCGCTTCAAACGCTGCTTCCGAGAAGCCTTCCGGTTGGAACGCCCCGAATTGCCTGTAGGACTCGATCTGATCTTCATTCCCCGTCGCGGCACCACGGCCGATACCGACATCTATCGCCAATCTATTCAGAAGCTGATTCCACAAGTGCTGGAGGTTATCGAGCGAAATGAACGCCGTGCGTCCCGTTCCGACAGGTCATCCCAATGATGAAACTGCTCCAGACGATCGCCGCGATTCCCGGTTACCTGCTAACCGGCTTGATTCGTCTCTATCAGATCTTCCTCAGCCCCTTGCTCGGTCCAAGTTGCCGCTTCCACCCCACCTGCAGCGAATACGCCTTGCTCGCAATCAAAAAGTACGGCGTCCTCAAAGGAAGCTGGAAAGCAACCCGCCGCATCTTCCGCTGCCACCCCTGGAACCCCGGCGGCTATGATCCCCCCTGAGGTGTTATCTTCTAATCTGAGTAGTCAGAATTCCCGCCCAGGTGTGCCACGTTTAGCTCGTCTAAATGGGGAAATGTGAGTTCTGTTATCATTACTTATTCAACGGGTAGTCTGTGACTGTTCAAACTCAGCACGGCGTTGTGGATTAATCCCGACAATCGTTACACTTCTTTCTGTAATCCACTGCACCACCTCAGGCGATATTGCCATAAAAGAGAGATAATAGAACTCACTTCCTTTATGTTGCAGTAATACGGATTGAATAGCAGTAAATATCGGTCCGTGAGATTAGTTCGATCCTTCCACAGGTCCCCATTCCCATGCTTCACACCCTCATCCTTGCCGGCGGTAGCGGGACTCGCTTCTGGCCTCTCAGCCGGAAGGCGTTTCCTAAACAATTGCTCGATCTGACCGGCGAAGGTTCCTTGCTCCAGCAAACCTCAAATCGAGCTCAGGCATGTGCCCCCAGCGAGAACTTGTGGGTGGCGACAGGAGAGCATCTTGTCGCTCCGATTCAGTCGCAACTTCCCGATCTCGACTCCTCGCACATTATCGTCGAGCCTTGCGGTCGAAATACGGCTCCCTGTATTGGGCTCGCCGCCCTGCAGCTTCTGGCAGTCGACCCGGAAGCCGTGATGCTCGTGTTGCCATCGGATCAACTCATCACGCCCGTCGAGGAATTCCGTCGAGCGGTGGAGCAGGGAGCTAAACTGATCCAAGACGATTCCACCCGCTTTGTCCTCTTCGGAGCAAAACCGACATTCCCCTCGACCGGCTTTGGATACATCGAACGGGGTAGTGCCCTCGAAAAGACATCGCCCACCACTTTCGACGTTGCTGCTTTCCACGAAAAACCGAATGAACCCACCGCCGAGAAATACCTGGCAGCCGGATCCTTCTACTGGAACTGCGGCATCTTCCTCTGGCGGGCCGATCAGGTTCTGGCGGCGATTAAAAAACATCAGCCCGATCTCTACACTCACTTGGAACGCTTGCAACCTGCGGTCGGAACAGATGATTGGCAATCCGCATTGGAACATGAATTTCCTCGCATGCCGTCGATCTCTATCGACTACGCCGTTCTCGAAAAGGCAGACAACGTCCTGGTGATCGAAGCCCCATTCGAATGGGACGACCTTGGCAGTTGGAAAGCACTCCGGCGATTGCTGCCGGCTGATCAAGAGGGAAATATCGTTCACGGAAATCATACTGGTTCCGCGAAGGACTCTGTTATCTATTCGACGAATCCAAATCAACTCATTGCCACGATCGGTCTCGAAGGATGTCTCGTCGTTCAAACAGATGAAGTCATCCTTATCGCACGGAACGATGACGAACAGGCTCTCAAGGAACTGCTCGAGCAAATCAAAGAGGAGAAAAACCTTGAACGCTACCTCTGACCTTATTAACTTCCCGACCGAGGGCCGTTTACTCGGTGTGGATTTCGGTACCAAACGTGTCGGGTTTGCCGTTTCATCCGGCGATCAGAAATACTCCAGCCCCCTCACCGTCTGGCAGAGACAGACCGAGAAGGGGGATGCCCGGTTCCTCAAAAAACTCGTGGAAGACAATCAGCCTGTCGGTCTTGTCGTCGGGCTTCCCGTCCACATGAGTGGAGACGAAGGCGAAGTCGCCGCCCAAGTGCGAGAGTATGGCGACTGGATGGCCGAGACCCTCTCGCTTCCCATCTGCTACTGGGACGAGCGGTTCACCTCCGCTAAAGCGGAAAGGCTTCTTTTCACTTCCGATTTAAACGAAAAACAACGCAAAGCTAAAATCGATAAGCTCGCGGCTCACCTGATGCTCCAGTCCTTCCTCGACACCGACGACCGCTCCCAGGCCCCACCTTCGTTTCCCGTGAAAAGTGAGTAACTATGGTGAGAACTAACCTGAAAAGGGTGGCCCAGACAATCTCGCAGAGTTGTCTGGGTTGCACAGCAACACTTAAGCACTGAGTACATCCCAATAAGAGTCGCTTCCCGAATCGAATTTACCCTCAGTCCCTCTCAATTCAGAGCATTCCACACTTAGTGTGCCTTCGGCACCCAGACAACGCTGACGCGATTGTCTGGACCATCCCTCATCAATTTATTCCAAAGTAATCTCCACGTCCCGCACCATTCCCCACTCACTTAATGTGAATCGCTGTGCGATTTCTTCCAAAGTGACCTTTTCCATAGGATGCAAATAACCTGGTTCCAGTTCAGCCAGGGGGATCGCCACAAATGGGCGTTTCAGAATGTCTTCATCCGGGATCGTGCGTCCATCGAGTACGAGGACGTCGTCATTGAAGAGGGACAGATCGAGGTCAATCGTCCGTGCGGCGTTTTTGTTCTGGGGATCGCGGACTCGTTTTAAATCGGTTTCGATTTGTGCCATCGCCGTCTGTTTGAGTTCTTCCGCACTCAATGGCGTTTCCAGTAACACGGCCGCGTTGATGAAGTTGGCTTGATCCGTATCGCCCACCGGTGCGCTTTGCCATGCCGAGGAAACCGCAACGACGTCGCCGTAAGCCTGCAATAACTCGACGGCCCGGCGCAGGTTCTGGTCGGGTTCTATATTTGAACCCAGACTGAGGAACGCTCTGTTCTTACTGGGAGGCAACATCGGACTGATCCCGAGTGATGCAAACACCGACCGAGTTCGCAAACCGTAATGCCCCCGGCTTTTCCACACAGACGGAGACCTGTGTTACGCCTTTAAAAGCGAGGCATGTCTGAGCGATCTTTTCTGCGAGTGCTTCGACCAGTTTGTATTGGGAACTCTCGACGAGCTGGATGATTTTCTTGGTCAAACTTCGATAGTTGACCGCATCGTCGATTTCATCCGACTTTCCCGCTTTCCGGCAGTCGGTATCTAACGTCAGGTTGATCAACACGTCCTGACGGTTCACCCGCTCTTCATCGTTAATACCGATGATGGTCCGCAGAAGTAAGTCCTTAATCACAATCTGGTCACTCATAATATTGTCTTTATCTCGAGCGTCGCTTGTTGAATCACCACAACTATTTTCGTTGGGTCACCTGGCTGGGTAAGTTAGCCAGTCAGATGTTCTCCGCCAGTAACATGCATGATTTCTCCAGTAACAAATTCTCCATTCAGGAGATACTGCAATGCATGGACTAGGTCGTCCGGGTTGCCGGTGTGGGCCAGTGGTATTTCTTTCTTTTTGCCTTCCTGGAATTCCGATTCTCCCGGAGGAGGAAGGATTGCTCCCGGAGCAATGGCATTGACCCGTATTCGCGGAGCGAGTTCTATCGCCAATGCCTTAGTTAATTCCAGTAGACTGTTCTTCGCCAGCGAGTAGACCAGAAACTTTCGGTCAATCCGTTCGGCGCGCCAATCAACAATGTTAACGATTTGGCCGCGTATGTCATCGGGAACTTGAGAAACGAATCGCCGTGATAAATAAAAGGGGGCTTTGAAGTTGATGTCCATGGTGCGGTCAAACAGGGCAGGGTCGGTCTCTTCAAACCGGGCCGCGTCGAAGATCGCCGCACTATTGACCAGAATCGACGCCGGTCCGACTTTTTCTTCCACGAATCGAAACAATGCCTCTGTTCCCGTAATCGGGTCACGGAAGTCGGCGGAACAGGTCCAGCAGGTGCGTCCCATCGCTCGAATCAACCGGGCTGTCTCTTCTGCGGCATCGTCTGAGTTTCCAAAATGGACAACCACATTGGCACCCGCTTCCGCCAGAGCGAGGGCAAAGGCGCGTCCCAGACGAACCGCTCCCCCAGTGACGATAGCAGTTTGGCCGACGACAGACATAAGCTTCCCATTTCTACGAAATTAAGCGGACCACGGGTCACTGTTACCACTTTAAAAATGTTCCTGTAGGCCTTCTTCATGGAATCCGACGAATAAAGCTTTCCCTTTAACCACGACAGGAGCCCGTAAATTCCCGTGAGGGCCAAGCATATGTTTCAACAGTTCTTCATCAGCAGGAGCTTCTTTTTTCATGTCAAAACTGTACAGCTTTTTCCCTTTGGCGATATGAACTATGTTCGCCGCATGGGCCAGTTCCAGCGCCTTCGCGTCATCAAAACGGATCTTATTCGCGATGACGACCTCTTTGACGTTGGCCGCTTCCTTTTCCAGGAAGGCTTCCATCTTCTTACAGGAGTTGCAGTTCTTGCGGTGGTAATACCAATTGACGGTTTGTGGCATCGTACGAGTTGTTTCTACGCAGAAAAGATTAATTGGGTTACGGGGGAGACTCTCTCATTATAGCCGACCAGCCCCGAGTTTTTTAGACATCACCCACCCGCCTGCCCACTTCTTCCTCTCGTTCTTGAGGGAACTGGTTCTTCCCGGAGGTGTGGTTTCGTTGACTGAGTCTTCATGCATCCAAGAACCACTTGATTGACGACAAGCTCTCCCTGCTGAGTAGAGGCTCGTTCAGCCGCGGTGTAAAAGGTCAAAAGTCGTTAAAAGAAAAAGGCACCCTTTGCAGCAAAGGGTGCCTCGAGAAAATCATGATTCAACAAATGTGATTTAGTTCAACTCTTTGACATAAATATTACGGAAGTAAAGCGTGTTTCCGTGGTTCTGCAGTTCGATCGCCCCTTTTTCAATGACGGGAATACCGGCGTCTCGTTTCCAGTAGTTTTCCAGAATAACATTGTCAGTGACCAGTTTGCCATTCAACCAGATGGTGACCTTTTCGCCAACCATTTTGATGTGGAACGTATTCCATTCACCAACTGGGTTGTCTGCTTTAGCCAGTGGGAATCGTTCATTGTCTTTGTTGTTCCACAGAGATCCAGAACCTTTCTCGGCACCATGTTTGAAGTATTCAGGATATTCAGTGTCCCAAATCTGAATCTGGGGAGTACTACGAACGTAAATACCACTGTCTCCCTTGGGTTCGATCTTCCAATCGACATATAGTTCGAAGTCGCCGAAATCTTTCGCAGAGCAGATCGATTTTCCTTTACCGTCAAAAACCAATACGCCGTCCTGTACGCCCCAGTGTGCGCTCATCAGTTCGTTCGCTTCTGCCTGTGCTTTAGAACGATCTTCTTCGCTCATTTCTTGCAGTGTGTAAGGGTTACCGTTTCCAACCAACCCTCTCCAGTTTTCCAGATCTTTGCCGTTAAACAGTGCAGTAAACCCTTCGGGGGGAGTATTCAGTTTTTCTTCTGCCATCAATGAAGTGGTACATAGGGTGGCGAGAAGGATCAAAGAGAGTGTGACCATTTTTTTCATGATGCAAATTTTCCTTGCAGGGTTCAAATCGGAAGATGGCCTTAATCGCATACGTTCAGAGCTAGTTTTGAACTCGCATGAGCAGAGTTTCAAACGGGGTCCAGGACGATTTCCTCGATCAAACTCATTGATTTGATGGAAACTCATCACTCTGATGCAGGGAAGGCCCGTAAGTGGGTGAATTAGGTGACTTCGAGTTTAGCCGGTCGGGGTGGGCATTGTGAATCGTCTGATACCGATTCGGGACGACTTTTTCCATGGATTGATGCGAAAGCCCGGATTGCTAAAAAGGCGATGCGCATAAAATAACCTCACTCATTCAGTGAGTGAGGTTTCTTCAAGTACCCCAGTTAAATTCACATACACTTCCCCAAGTGCGGCCTAGTCAGACTAAACCGGACAACGGAACTCGTTGAGTAAGGGGCAATCTCAGATTGCTTTGATCTTTTCCATTTGAAGTTGTAATTACTAACTCAATCTGGATTGAGGCCCGATTCCACCTTGTTCAAGCCGTTGTATAGGACCTCAACCACAGACTGAAGTTTGTACCTGCTACTAACAATCAAATTGTACGGTTTGTTCGATTAATCGTAGATGCCGAATGAAAATCCCGGACCTGAATAATAGAACCCGTTTTGACCACCGTAGTATCCTCTGTTTCCCCAGCCGCGGTTGTACCCACGGTTATAGTTGTTGTAGTACGGTGAATATCGGTAACCTCCGCCACGGTAGTACGTTCCATGGCGTCGGCCATTATTCCAGCCTCTGTTATAATTGTACTGGCCGTGATGTCGGTTGCTTCGATAGCGGTCGCCCGCTTCCGCTTTGTTAGATTGGATGGCTTCACCACCCACAAAGAACATACTGGCAACAAGTGCTGAACATAGCATTAAGCGTTTCATGACTTTCTCCTTATTTGAGTATTCGGTTAATCCCGAATGATTTTTTCGTCTCACTGCTGAGAGGTTGTATTCGCATCTCGCGCGCCAATGTCCGCAGAGGAAACCGAAGATTCGTCATAAACCTATCTATGTAAGTGTTTTAATAATTTGTAGAAAATTCAATCGGACCACCGGACACCTGCAATGGATAGTGTCGAGCCCCCATTCTGGTCGATTTTCCCGCGAAATCTGGTTGCTGATCGATCATTTCGCGAGTGTAAGCATCACACACTTGTACTGCCTGAAAACCTGTTATGCACTTCAGGGCATGAGCACATAGAGGGTTTCTGCAGTTGAGTTCCATATTCCGTCACCATTCAAATATTGAAAACATGCAAACACAGAAAAACCCTCGACTGGAAATCCAGGTCGAGGGTTTTTTAGGGAAATCTCGCGAAGCTCTTAAGAGCCGGAGTTCATTCTCAAGTTCGTCTTACTTGTAGATTCCGAAAGAGAATCCAGGAGTGTTGACGGTAACGCCTTTTCCGTAACCACCGTATCCTCCGCCGTATCCATATCCACCGTAGTAAGGTTTGTTGTATCCACCGTGGAAGTGTCCACCGTGAGAATTGTGTCCGTGAAACTTTTTACCGTGGAACTTGTGTCCATTGAAGTGGTGGTTGTTGAACTTGTGGTTGCTGTGATGGTTGTTATGAAACTTATGTCCGCCGCCGAAGTGCTTGTTGCTACCGAAATGTTTGTTTCCGCCGTTGTGGCGATTGTTGCTGCCGAAGCTTTTGTTGCCACCGTTGCGACGGCTGTTGTTGCTGAAGTTTCGGTTACCACCCCCGTTGGAGTTTCTTTTGAACCCACTACCCCCATTTTTGCGCCCCGCTTCCGCGGTATCCACGTTAGCGACACAGAACAAACCAGTAATAACAGCAGCGATAAGGAAGAAGCGTTTCATGATTAATTTCTCCGTGAAATTGAAGGTTTCGACTTCGTATTGAAGTCAGTTGTGTTGTTTGATGGTATTAGTAAAAGCACCCGGCGCGCCATCAAACGAACTACAGGAGAAATATGTATTTAACCTCCTTTGCAACAATGACTTATAAATTATACAATTTTAAAAACAGCGATTGGTAACCCGCCTAAAGCGCCCATATAAAGATAACACAATGAAATAGTGTTGTCAATATGATGTCGTTTTGGGTTGTGCAAATGAGAAAAGCAGAGCGAGAGGGTCCGACTTAGCGGAAAAATGCTAGGGTTTCGTCTCTGTTTTCTTTCTGGGTTAATACCACGGCAATATCGCCTGCCTGAAGCTGGTCGCGGGCACCGGGAACTTTGACATACCCTTCTCGTTCGATTGCCACGACGAGCCCACTGGGGAGTGAGATTTCGCTCAGCGGTTTCAGTGTGATCGGCACGCCTTTCTGCACTTCGAGTTCGCAGACCACAGCCTCTCCACCGCAAATATCGGATTGACCGATGAGAGGGCCTGTTTCGACGAGGCCGAGAATCTGTCGAGCCATCACCTCGCGGGGACTGACGGCGAAATCGATTCCGACTTTACCCAATACGTTCACGTAGTCCGATCGACGAACGACGGACATGATCTTCTGGCATCCCAGTTCTCGTGCTTCGACACCGCAGATGATGTTGTCCTCGTCGCGGCCTGTAGCAGCAATGAAAATATCCGTTTTACCCACCCGCGCTTCTTCGAGTTCTGCGCGACGGGCGATATCGGCCTGCAGGACGGTGACGGATTCCAACTTATCGGCCAGATAGACGCAGCGTTCGGGATTGGCTTCGAGCAGCGTCACTTGAAAGCGACCGCGAGTCAGCAAGCGTGCCAGGCTGTAGCCAATCTCTCCACCCCCGGCGATGGTCACATTCAATTTAGGGGGAGAACGATGTTCAAACAGTTTTTTAATCTCTTCCAGACGGTCTGTCTCACCAATCAAAGTGACATGCTCGCCCGCATGGATGACGTCATTTGCTCCCGGGATGTAAGCACTTTCCGCATTGGAGATCAAACCAACGCGAACCCCTTGCGGAAGATTGAGTTCCTTCAACGGAACTCCAACTGCCTTTGAATGCGGTTCCACAGCCAGTTCCTGAACTTCCACACTACCCCGGACAAAGTTTTCGACCGCGAACAGACGTTGCATGCGAATCGACCGGGCCAGTTCAAGCGCTGTGAGGTGCTCCAGGCTGAGGATCTGGTCGATCTGAAAATGCCGTCGGTAATCGAAGGTGCTGTTGTCCAGGAAATTATGATCGAACACACGGGCGATGCTACGTGTCGCTCCCATTGACTTGGCGATGCTGCACCCGACCAGATTCACTTCGTCCGTGCTCGACAAACCGAGGCAAAGATCGGCACTTGAAATGCCTGCCTGGAAGAGGGCGACGGCATCGCAGGCAGATCCGTTGACCGTTCGCACATCTAGCTGTTCTTCCACTCTGTTCAGCGCGTCCCGAGAAGAATCGACCAGACAGACATTGTGCTGGGTAGCACAGAGGACTTCAGCAATGGAAGTACCGACGGTACCGGCCCCAAGAATCACGATATTCATAAATTAGGTTCAGTCTTAAGGTTCAAACCGGAATGAACGAGCGCGTTCAATTAGATTGATGCAGGTTCCCTGCAGGTGTTCGCGCAGCGGTCGCCATTGTATGATACCTACCGCAGAAGTGGTAACCCTCTCGTGGTCTGACATTGGTCGATAGAAGATCTTCTACCGGCTGGCAGGATGACAGGTCATCCGGCGGATAGACGGAATTCGAGTTTTGTAATCAGATCGAAAAACAGGCAATACAGAATCACAGGTAAGACATAATTATGGTGAAAATCTCTCCCCTTTGTGGATGGCGATACGAACTCGGGCAAGTGGGAGACCTCTCGGATGTCACGGCGCCCCCTTACGATGTGATTAACACACAAGGCCAGACCGAACTGTACGAAAAACATCCCTGCAATGTCGTACGTCTGATTTTGAACCGGGAAGAAGTCGGCGACAGTTCTGTCGAGGATCGGTATGTACGAGCCGCCCAATTCCTGAAAAACTGGCAGCGGGAAGGCGTCCTGGTACAGGATCAGGAAAATTGCTTTTATGTCTACCATCAGGAATTCGACTGGGAAGGAACTCATTACATTCGCAAAGGGTTTCTGGGCCGCTGTGGATTGGAAGAATTCGGTGAGGGAGCCGTCTTCCCACACGAACAAACTCTGCCGGGTCCCAAGAAAGATCGGCTCGCTTTGACACAACATTGCCGAACCAATCTCTCCCCCATTTTCGGTCTGTTCCCGGACAGGGAAGAGACCGCTCAGCAGATTCTGGAAGATGCAGTGCAGGGGGCGCCGCCATTCGTGGCGACGGATGAACAAGGGGTTATTCACCGGTTCTGGCCCGTTTCAGATCATGCGGCCATCTCGGCCGTGCAACAATTGCTTCATGAAAAGCCGATTTTCATTGCTGACGGCCATCACCGTTATGAGACCGCTCTGAACTATCGGGAATGGCTCAAACAAGAAGGCAAACTCAATTCCGAAAATCATCCTGCCAACAATGTCTTGATGATGTTCGTGGGAATGTCGGACCCAGGTCTGGCGATTCTCCCCACCCATCGTCTTGTCAGCGGTCTGCCCGGTCTAACTCAACCTGAACTGATCAGTCTACTGGAAAAGAACTTCCGCCTGACGCCGCAAGGGGTCGGAGAAGAGGGTGCCCGAGAGACTTGGGAGAGTATGGAGATGTCGGGCGAACAGGGTGTCCTTGGTTTCGGAACTGCAGCCGATGGTCAGTGGCTCCTGGCCGAACTGACCGACGGGTCCCCGATGGAGGAGCTGGCCGCAGAACAAAGTCCCGCCTGGCGGGAGCTGGGGGTCAGTCTGCTGCACAAGCTGGTGCTGGGGCATTTACTTGCGGTAAAAACAGAAGGGGAGGAAGCTTCGTGGAAGTATGTTCATTTAATGTCGGAAGTGAACGAGGCCTTGTCGGGTAAATCATGCGATTTAGCGGTGCTGGTTCCCCCTGCCGGGATCGATCATGTTCGCGAAATCGCCTCCAATCGGGAAAAAATGCCTCCCAAAAGCACGTTTTTCTATCCGAAACTGCTTTCCGGGCTCGTTTTTAATCCTCTCTCCTGAAAACCAGCTGACTTGCTACGTACCCTTTAAAGGGGGGCAGTCTCTTTATTGCACTCTCTTTTTTTCAGAGGGGTGATTGCGGGCAGGCGGATTGATCCGATACCATAAAGGGAAGCAGCCATCGATCCTGCCGGGCCCCATTTGTTTATTATTATTCATCCTGACGACCGAAAATACGGCGCCCAAATCGAATCGAACCATTGCAGGTCTACTGGACGCGACCTAGGATTCCTCCAGCAGCGACCTTCCTCCCACCTGAAGACGATTCACCCCTCCCGTTTCGCCGGTCTTACTTATTGAGAGATAAGATGTCGATACCACAAACAATTCTGATCATCGATGATGATCGCGAGATCTCCTCAACCCTCAGTAACGTACTGGGAGCCGCTGGCTATAATGTGTTGACCGCTTCCAATGGCCTGGAAGGCCGCAAGCAAATCGACACTCAGAGCCCCGACCTCGTTATCACAGACATGATGATGCCTCGCATGGGTGGGTTCCCGATTCTTGAACACCTGAAATCGCTCGAAACTCCCCCCAAGGTCATCATGATCACCGCCAACGAAGGGGGACGGCACAAAGCCTATGCCGAAATGCTCGGCGCCATGGACTACCTGCGAAAACCATTCGCGATGGAAGTTCTGCTGGAGTCGGTCGAGAATAGTATCGGAAAACCAGGCGAAGCAGCTGCTTCTGGTGGCACTAGTAAACTCCGTCGCTCTGCCAAGAAGTCCTGAATCCCGTTCAGATCAACCAGATCACCCGAACAAATAAAAAGCCACTCGCTGCATAGTGAGAGGCTTTTTTTGTTTTATATTGTTTTCGAATTCGCAATCGGGAGTCTCTTACTCGATTCCCAGATTCGATTCGATTGAGCGCGCTTTTTCCGACATCAAATACTTACGCAAGACTCGATCGTTGTCCCGCTCTTTGGGCATTCCCGCTCGGCCCTGGTCTCCTACAAAAGACCAGTCTTCATCCGGATCTTCGGTGTTATCATGATAGTCGTTGGGTTTGATTCGGAATTGCCGCTTGGTTTCGGAGATCGCCGTTTCGGTCTCTTCTTCCAACATTGCACACCCACCTGAGAGGGCCACCAGCAGACAGCAGATCATGAACTTCCGCATAGAATGATTCCTGGATTAACGAAGCGGTCTGGGTATCGGGACCTCCAGTTGGTCCCGGCCAACTTGTAAAGCGGCCACCGCGACGTAGAATGAGGTTACTGCCCACCCCTGAATCTAGACGCACACATAGCCAGCAGAAGATGCAATATCTCCGCAGGTAATGCCGAGTCTGGATCCTCCGGGAGGAACATCGCTCAGATTGTAGATGGAACGGATTGAAGAGAGAGTGGGCGAACTATTACAGAATCGCAAAAACAAGTCCAGAGGAATATCAGCACCGTGGCCGACCCCATTTCTCCCCCCGAACTCGACCTATTAGTCGTCTCTCCGCACCCGGATGACGCCGAAATCAGCGTGGGTGGTACCATTCTCAAGTCAAAACAGGCGGGGTTGAAAGTCGGTGTACTGGAACTGACCAACGGAGAACCCACGCCGCACGGTTCGCCTGAAATTCGCGCCAAAGAGACGGCAGCAGCGACTCAGGTACTTGGCCTGGACTGGAGAGGCAATCTGAGGCTTCCGAATCGGTCGCTTCAGAATACGTTAGAGGCCCGGGCTGCACTCGCAGGGGTGTTCCGGCTCAGTCGACCGAAGGTCATACTGGCTCCCTACTGGGAGGACGTGCATCCCGACCATGTCGCCGCCTCGCAGCTCGTGGACGATGCCCGCTTCTGGGCGAAGTTGTCAAAAACCGACATGCCCGGCGAACGATACTGGCCACCGACGATGTACTATTACTGGAGCATCCACCTGCGAAACCACCCGAAGCCTTCCTTCGTTCTCGATATCAGTAACACGCTCGAACAGAAAATAGACGCGATTCGCTGCTATGAATCGCAAATGCTCGTCGGGCGCCCGACCGAGTTCCCAACCGTGCTCGACGACATTCGAGACCGCAATCGGTACTGGGGCTGGGCCATTCACACAGCATACGGAGAACCCTTCGCCTCGCGCGAAGAAATTGGTTTACCGCTGTTACCAACGTTATCTACAGATTAAAACTTGATCAAGCAGTCTGGTTGCCGCCATACGCAATAAAAAACCTCAACAGGTCAAGGTCGAGGTTTCATTGTTTTGATGGAGCCGTCTGCCGTTTATTCTGCGACTTCCAGCTCTTCTGCTTCAAAGCAGGCCATCAGATGGAACAGCTTTTTCTCTTCGCACTGAGCGATATATTCTTCATCGAACTGGGCGACAGTATTGTCATCCCACTGCAGTACGTACCGCGGGCTCGATTTCTTTCCGATATGTTCCATAATCTCGCCCGTCCATCCACCGCAGTCGGTGTCTGGAAATTCGGGCAGAGGAGTGCCGTCCTTGACTCGCACTTTGGTCCCGGCAGTCAGCTTAGTTAAGGTTTTCCCGGCCATGTCTTCCTTCCCTATTGGATTTTCTGGGGGATATTCCTGAGTGAGTCGTAACCTCGAATCAACACACCATCATCATTGATCAATAAACATCCACGAACAACGGGTATCCGCGACGCAACGAGGATGAACCTGTTCCGGCGACCTGTAGAAGTCCCACAAGTGGCGTGTCTATGAAGGGGTATTTCTTGAGAAGGTCGCATTTTAGACAGAACCCGCTCAGCAGTGGAATGCCATTTTGGCCAAAAAGCATATACAAAATTCCACATTTCGGTAAATTCACCTGGATTTCAAATTACGGATTCGCATCAGGTCGCCCACAGCGATAAAATAGAGAAGGTGAAGACGTCCCCACGTCTTCCTCATTCTCTCGGTCGGCGAAATCACGGTAGGCCCCGTCGTGATCGAGGAAGTCGGGCCTGAATTGGTTAGAAGTATTGGTAATTATTATACAAGCGGCGACTCCGTTTGTTTCAGCTTTATCCGCTCGCACGAACGGCGTTCCCCCTGCCTGATGTCGGCTTTCCTGTGTCCTTTGGTAGATGAGGGGCCAGGTTTCCTGAAGGGATCGATCATGTTTACTTACCCGGTTCGGCTCAAAAACTATCAGAACGACTGGCACATCACCGTCGATGGTCACCGCAACGCCGTGCGACTTCGTGACACGCTCCGCCAGCGAGGAGTCACCACGTCTCGACTCCAGGAACTCGACGGCACCTCCAACTATTCCTTCCGCATTGCCCGCTCGACACAGATGAACCAATTCCGCATCCAGCAACTGCTCCGCGCCAACCAGCAAGTCAGATTGATGGGATGACAGCTCCCAACGTCCCCAGTGAATTTCCCCCAGTGAATTTCCCCCAGTGAATTTCCCCCAGTGAATTTCTCCCAGTGAATTTCTCCCGGCAGTGCGGTTGGCTCTCAGCTTATTTCAGTGATTGATCTATGCGACAGGTTCGGGGATGGGACCGCCCTGATGCTTCATGACTCTGGCGATAAAGGGTGAAGTCATGGCTCGAGCCAACGCACTGTAGTTGAGCTGAAATGTGATCTCGCTTCCAACAGGAAGATTGGACTCGACGATGAGGTGATCGCTGCTCGCACCGAGGATATCGATTCCAGCAGGGGGCTGCAGGCCATGCGGGTCGGTGTCCTGATGTCCGATCGCCAGGATCGCCTGGGGGATGCGGCCGCGATCCAGGAAAGTCAATTTCTCGCCAAACGCATTTTGTGCGATCTCGCCCCATGGCTGCGACGGCTTGACCTTGGACTCGATTACTTCGGCCACCAGCGTGATCGCGTCAGCGTGCAGCCCATCGATTGCTTGGCGATGGAGGGGTTCTCGACCAAGCAGAATAGATTCGCCCAGTCGTAGGTCGTTGATCCGACCCGTGCCTGCACCACTCAGGGCCCAGTTCAGATTGGCGGAGCTGCCTCCGGATACGATTTCGAGCGTCAGGTTGAATGTCGTCTCAATCAAATTCGCGAGTGCGGAAAGTTCAGACATGTTCGTACCGTCGGGAGACACACCGTTACGACAAGCAAGATTGGCCCCGATTCCTTTAAGCACGATGTTCGGAATGCGAATCACCTCGCGTACGACGTCCAGCATGTCTTCTGGCATAATTCCTTCACGGAGATCGCCCAGTTCGACCATGAGCACGATCCCGTGTACTTGATTCGCTTCCCCCGCGGCGGCGGAGAGCTTGCGGATTACTTCGAGTTCCGTGTTAAAGCTCACATCGGCGTACTTAACGATCTCTTCCACCTGGCTAAGCATCGGAGACCGCGTGAGAATCATTGAAGCAGGAACGAGGTGGTGTCGCATGTTCTGAATGTTCTCAATTCGCGAGTCGCCAATCGCACTCACGCCTGCCCGGATCAAGGCCTCTGCAATTTCAGGACAACCGAGCGACGCCTTGGTCATTCCCGTGACAGAAATGCCCCGATCCCCCAGTAACTCTACGAGTATGCGCGTGTTGTCGTAGACCTTCGAAAGGTCGATCTCTAATCGGGGAGCATTCATCTGACACCAGCTGTCAGATTCTCCTCAAGCTTCGGGAACGCGTCGGTGATCATTTCCACCAGACGTTCAGGCGGACCGGTCAGGGCATCCGTCGTAGGGATATTCAGTTCGTATTCATATAAAGTGATGGCCAGATCGACGTCGACCTCAGTCATATTTTCATGATTGATCGTGAGGCCGATGACCTTCGTGTCGCTGAATGTCTCAATGAGCTTAATCTCAGTCGCGGGAGTCGGCATCTTCATGTTTTCGAAGTCGCAACGATTGATCCGTCCCGGTGCGTGTTGCAGCACAACACCATCGGGGCAGCTACCTCGAAGAATGAATGAGGAAGTCGAATAGGCCGGGTGGCTCAGGGCGCCTTGCCCTTCGATGATGATGACGTCGGGGTCTTCCATTTCAAACGCTTCGACGACGGCGGCTTCCATCTCTCCCGAACAGAACTGCGACGGGATGGCATCCAGAGCGACGCCGTGGCGCGCTCCCTGCATCAAACCGGTCTGTCCTGTGCCAACCAACACGGCTTTGATCCCATGATCGTTAAGAGCCTGAGTTAAAATGGTGGCAGTGGTCCGTTTGCCAATCGCACAATCAGTTCCCAGTACGGCAATACGCGGACAGGTGACCTCGGCGATGCGACCACTGAATAATCGCAGGTCTTTTTTAGCGCGAGGTTTGCGGATGTCGAGTATCGTCACATTCTTGGCTTCGCTCGCTGTGGCGAATACGGGATCGTCATTCAAGAATTCATGAAGACCGTTTACGATATTCATGCCACGATCCATGGCTTCCAGAACGAGGCCGCGCTCGTGCGACGACAACATACCGCTTGCTGGAGCTATTCCGAAGATGTAATAGTCGGTCACACTTCCAGCATGTGTCAGAGCGTCGGCAAGATTGCGACAGATGGGAATGCCATTCGGTTTCCCACCAAGAACCTCGCCGGAATCGAGACCTGCCTTCTCACTATCGATGACCGAGAGGATTTTGTACTTCTCAGAGCGACGGACAAGTCCGTTGGCCGTTTTGCCATCAATGGCACCGAAGTTTCCTTCGCAATAGATGACGGCGGTTGCGACCTTATTCAGTTCATCGCTTAAGGGTGACTGAGCAGGCGTTGCCGCAGAGCTTTTGGCGAGACCGCTTTGAGGGATACCATTAGAATTAGGCGCATTGGGGGTTGGGGATAGGGACATAGTCGCTCCTTGAGTGAACTCAGAGGAGGCGACGGGATCGTTCCGGCCGAATTTGACCATAGTTCAACGAGTAGTCCCCACTAAGATGGGTTGTAAACATAAGTATATCAGAAGGCGTCCCTAATAGATAGGTAGCAGTTTTAGGCCTTTATCCAAGAGGTTTGTGAACAGTTTGATCTGACAAGCAGGGCCGAGTGTTTTCTTTGAAACAGGACGCTGCGAATATGACGCGAATAATGTAGCATGGGAGCCAGGTTGTGATTATGCTACCTCATCAATGAGAGCCACAGTGCTGAAAAGGAGTTTTTGTGTGAAGAGCAGTTTAACTCGTTCGAAGAAAACTGTATTTGCCATCTTGTTTGGTTTTTCTCTACTGGTCATTGGGGCATTCATGTTTGCCTGGAATAGTACCAAGGGGGACTTTGTCATTCGTCAACCGGGGAGTTATTCGGCAGCCGAATCCGACTGGCTGAAAACAATTTCCATTACGGAGAGCAATGGCCATCTCCTGATGAAAATCGAGGAGTAAATAGAAGTACTGGTCACAGGAAACGTAAACGTAGGTGGAAAACCTTTACTTCAAATACACAAGTTTTCCTTCTACGAATACCAAGTGTGGTGGAATCCTTTTGCTGCGGCTCAAGTGATTGAAATAGCACCTCGAAAGGAAGAAAAGACATTCTCTCCGTTGGGAGAGTGGAGAGTGAATGTTGATGAAAGTTCAGAAACAGTCACGTTAACGACAAATGAAAAGATCTGGATCTACGACTCAAGTAAAACTCCCGCTCAAAAATTGGAACATCCTAACCAATGATCGATTGCGCCCGTAAATGAAAAACTCGCAAACAAATCCCAATGCTAAAAGTAAGTTGCTGGTTGGAGTGGCTATCCTCCTTTTCCCCTTCTGCGTTCTCCTGTTCTTTTTCGGAAAAGCCTGGTTGACAGCTCCACTTCCGAAAAACATGGTCTTTACGACACAAGGGACGCACTACACACCGGGCTCCAATTGGTTACTTTGGGTGCGAGTAGAAGAGGCTGGCGATGATCTTGTCATGACGGTCGCCCGCGGGCAGAATCGGCCGTGGTGGCATTTGACTGGCGAATGGGAAGACGGGATGAGTTCAGGCCTCTCCCGCGTTACTAAAACCACCGGATGGATTCTTCGAGTCAACGAAGGTAAGCGTACTGTTTCGTTGGAGACAGCTGATGAAATACTCTGGTTCGCTCATTCGGACAAGGAGACGATCAGTTGGACTCAAAGCAAGAATGGCCATTAGCGTTTTCTACCTTTCTCTAAAGGGTGACAACTCTCAAAGCGGGTCTTTCTCGATGCATTCCAAACGCCAAGCTTTTACCGCCATACACAAAAAAAGCCTGGTTCCGTAATACGAAACCAGGCTCATTTTTAGTCTTGCGGGTGAACTCTAACTCAACCCGATATTCAGTTGCCCAACCAAGGCAGTGGGGCGCCGGCGGGGGGCAGGCGGAGAAGTTCGACGCCTTGGACGTGTTCGTGGCCGGCGATCTCCTGAATGACTTCGTCAGAAGGGGCACTGTCGAGGTTCAGGACAGCGACCGAGTCTCCGCCCGGTTCTTTCTTCGCACGACCAAGAGCCATGTTGGCGATGTTCACGTTGTGCTTGCCACAGATCGTTCCGATGTAACCAATCAGGCCGGGGACATCGAGGTGACGGTAAACAAGCAGGTTGCCATCGAGGTAAGATTCCATCTGGAATTCACCCAGGCGGACCAGGCGGAGGAACTCGTTACCGAAGATCGTACCGGCGGCGGTGACGTCGCCCGAATCCGTTTCCAATGTCGCACTAATTAACGTACTGAAGGACTTGCTGTCTTCCGAGGAAGAATCTTCGAACTGAATGCCACGTTCACGGGCCGTCATCTCGGCGTTGACGATATTCACTTTCTCGGCGAGCGCCGACTCCAGCATTCCCGCTGAAAAGGCGGACGTCATCAGCTTGATGTTTTTGGAAGCCGCTTCGCCTCTGAAATCGAGCTTCGCTTTTTTGATGCCCCCTTTGCGGTTCATCTGGGCGACGGTCAAACCAAGTCGATACGCGAGGTCGAGGTACAGCTTCATGCTTTCCATCTCGGCACCGGAGATCGGAGCCATGTTGATGGCGTGGCGGATTTCGTTTTTGGTCAGGTAGGTGGCGATCAGGTCTGCCGCTTCCACCGCGACCAGTTCCTGAGCTTCATCGGTTGAGGCACCCAGATGCGGCGTCGTCAGAACCTGAGGAAGTTCGACTAGACGCCTGTTTTCGGGGGGCTCTTTGGTGAAGACGTCGAGGGCAGCACCGGCGACATGTCCCGACTCGATGGCATCGGCGAGATCGTTTTCATTCACAATGCCACCACGGGCGCAGTTAATGATGCGGACTCCCTTTTTCGCTTTGGCAAGACGAGCGGCATCCAGCATGTCGCGAGTTTCGTCAGTCAGCGGCGTGTGGACGGTCAGGTAATCGGCCTGCTTCACCACATCGTCGACTTCACGGTAAAGTCCGATTCCGAGTTCCGCCGCTTTTTCAGTGGAAAGAAACGGGTCGAAACCGACGACTTTCATCTCCAGTCCCTGGGCACGGGCGGCGACAGCGAGCCCAATTCGGCCTAGACCGATAACGCCAATCGTTTTGCCCGCCAACTGGGTACCGGTGTATTTTTTGCGATCCCATTTGCCTTCCTTCATTCCGGCGGCGGCGGGAGCAATGTTACGAGAAAGGGCCATCATCATGGCGACAGCATGTTCGGCAGTACTGATCGTGTTTCCAGCCGGGGTGTTCATCACCACGATTCCCTCGCGGGTAGCGGCTGGCAGGTCGATGTTATCCACGCCCACGCCCGCACGGACGATCACTTTAAGCCGGGGCTGTCCTTCAAGAAGTTCAGGAGTCAGCTTGGTGGCGGATCGAATGATGATTCCGTCAGCCTCTTTCAGCGCTTCTCGAACTTCTTCGGGGCTCAGTCCGGAACGCACATCGACTTCAATTCCTTCGGTGTTGTTCAGGATTTCCAGGCCAGCCGGCGAGAGATTGTCGGTGATCAAAACACGGTACATGATGGTTCTCTTGGAATGACAGAGGGAATTGGTACTGAAGTTACTTCAACAGGGCCTTTCGGATTACACCCGAACAAATCACGTCGAAGCGGGAGTGCGGATTGGTTCAGCTCTTTTTCCGCCAAAAAAGCTAGTCTATTGAGCCTGCCAGCGGCGCCAAGGGCTGCACTCCACGGCTGCTGGAGATTCTCACGAATAGCAATCTGGCCTGCCTGATGGGAACAAAATCGCTACAAAAAAAGCTGGATTCGCCTTGAACAACGCGAACCCAGCAATTGTCAAACAATCTTTCAAGCAGATCGTCAGTTTCGGTTACCACCAAAGATCCGGAAAGCGTAGTAGGCAAACGTCAATACAGACTGCAACGTACCTGCGACGTATGTCCAGCCAGCTGCATTGAGGACGTTCCGAACAGCCACCGCTCCTTCGCCATCTACAATTTGTAGCTCCGTCAGCACCGCCTTCGCACGATTACTGGCGTCAAACTCCACAGGCAGGTTGACCAACTGGAAGAATACGAGCCCGCCAAAGCAGATCAGCCCCAGCACCATCAGCCCGAAGCTCTGCATCAGCATTCCGACGATAAACAGAATCATAAAGGCCGTCGGGCCATACTGGGCCGCGGGGACCGCGATATTCCGGACGACGAGCGGGGCGTAGTTTTTTGCATCCTGTAAGGCGTGGCCTGCTTCATGGGCAGCAATACCGACAGCCGCAGCCGAGTTCCCTTGATAAACTTCCCGGCTCAGACGCAGGACTTTTGATCGGGGGTCGTAGTGGTCGCTCAGCGTTCCCTCGGTTTCTTCAATGCCGACCGACTGCAATCCTTCCCGGTCCAAAATATATCGCGCAGCCGCTGCACCGGTCAGGCGCGCGGGAACTTTCATCCCTTTAGCGTAAGCGCTTTTTACCCGCATTTGTGCCCAGAGCATCAATAGAAATGCCGGTATGAGGAACACAAAATACAGGGGATCGAAAAACATCATCTTAGTACCCTTTCGATTTATCAAATCATCTCGACATTGCCATCTAACGGGCGCTGTCGTTTGTTCTTCTGTTAATCATTACGTTGTCATACCAATATACGAGGGCAAATCGTGTTCCTGGACTCCGATTTGAACAAAAATCGGGGCGACCCTTAACGGTGACCGGGAATCGCAAATAATGGTTCACATTAGTCTTACGTGTCAGGATGGAACGAAAACCTGTTTGGGAAAACGTCTATCCGTCAATTGCGAATTGCCCGCAAACCCGCCAAACTGGCAGGGTCAGATATTCTCCATTTTCGTTGGTCTCCAGGGTTAGTAAAGGACGTGCCCCATGCGTTTATGCCGTTTTCTTCAGGGTAGTTCGCCTGCCGTCGGTTTTTATTCGGAACAACAAGTCATTCCGTTGGCAGCAGTCGCCCAGGCCGCTGGTGTCGAGATTCCTGACACTGATTCTCTGATTCCATTTCTGCCAGGCGGATCTCATGCCGAAACTGCCGTTTCTCTCTACAAGAAGGCGAATGAAGGAAGTGCGTCCGAGTCGGCCATAAAAACCGGCGACGCGACCTTGCTGGTTCCCGTCCCTCGTCCCGAAAAGCTACTGCTGCTGGCAGGCAACTATGCCAAGCACATCGAAGAAGGGGGAGGAAAAGCGGAAGAGCGAGCGAATACGATCCCCTATGTCTTCAGTAAACCACCCACAACAACGCTCACTAATCCGGGAGACCCCGTCACAATCCCCGCCATCTCGCCCGATCATATTGACTGGGAATGTGAACTGGCGATTGTGATTGGCAAACGATGTAAAGGAGTCTCTGAAGCCGAGGCCCCGAATTACATCGCGGGATTTACAGTGGTGAACGACATCTCCAACAGAAAGTTCCGCCCCAATCCGGAGCGAGTCACCCGGGAGAAGGACAAGTTCTTCGACTGGTTGCATGGCAAATGGCACGACACATTCTGTCCAATGGGGCCTTGTATCGTTTCGAGCGAAAGTATTGCCGATCCTCAGCAGTTGAAACTGGAATTGCGGGTGAACGGCAATGTCGAACAAAGCTCTTCGACGTCGGAGATGGTCTTTCCTGTCGCCGCAGTCGTTGAGTTCGTCTCCTCATTCGTGACTCTGGAACCGGGAGACATTATCTCCACTGGTACACCGGCTGGCGTCGGCATGGCTAAGAACAAATACCTGAAGCCGGGAGACGTCACCGAGGCCGAAATCGAGGGCATCGGCATCTTGCGGAATACATTCGTGGCAGAGTGATGTTCTATTCCTCCCGGAAAATTGACCCAAAGCGCCCTCTTTTAGATAACAATAATCCGAGTTGTTATCATATTGAGGGCGTTTTCTTGTGGGTGCCATACAGGCAATAAGAAATATTGAGTATTATAAGTCCTTGTTTCACAGTGATTTAGCGATTGTTTTCTTGTGTGGCACGATTGATGGCGCGCTAAGTGCTTTTATCTATACCATCAAACAACACAACTGACTTCAAAACGAAGTTAAAACAATCAATTTCACGGAGAAATAAATCATGAAACGCTTCTTCCTTATCGCTGCTGTCGTCGCTGGTCTGTTCTGTGTCTCTAACGTTGATACTGCTGAAGCAGGTCGCAAAAACGGTGGAAGTAACTTCCAGAAGAACTCACACGGTGGGGGACACAAAAACTTCTCTAACAACAATCGCCACCACGGCAGCAACAAGCACTTCAGTAGTAACAAACACTTTGGCGGCAACAAACACCACAACAACCACAATCATCACAATAACCACTTCAATAGCCACAACTCCCACAACGGACACTTCCACGGTGGCTACAACAAACCTTACTACAACGGTGGTGGATACGGTTACGGTGGCGGGTACGGTGGTTACGGCAAAGGTGTCACGATCAACACTCCGGGATTCTCTTTCGGAATCTACAAGTAACCAACAACTGATTCGTGCAGCATGATGGGCACTCCGTGAGACCTCGGCCTGATGATCAGGTCGAGGTTTCTTTACGTTTGGAACAAGGCCTGTCCAGAGAGCTTATCCAGAGGTCCTATTGCTTACGGGTTACGTAAGCTTTCAGGATAAAGCCTGTGGCAAGCCCTACGGCAATAGTTGTCAGGAAGGGAATCGGCCCGTCGACTTGTTCGTAACCATGTTCCAGGTTGACGCCAAAGATTGCGGACAAGGTGGCAATCGGAAAGAAGAACGCGACCAGTACGTTCAGGCGATGAGAAGAGAGCGCCATCTGTTGATTATGTTTGGCCTGATTTTCATGTTGTCGGGCAATCGCGTAATCCAGGCCGTTGCGAGCATCGTGGTAGAGCAAGTCGGCTCGTCGCTCAAGGGCATAAGCCCGGTCGCGATAGTCGATTAATTCGCGATCTTCTTTGAGTAATTGCCGCGCCTGCTGCAACGTCGTGTGCAAATTTCGCGTTGCCCGGAGCAGGGGGGCCAGGTCGCCCATCGTTTTGAAGTAGTCATCAGAGGAGTCCGCCTGATTGTATTCCGTTTCCAACTCGTTGATCCGGCTTTCGTAGTTGTCCAGATGGCCTGTGATCGATTTGACCTTTTTGCCCTGGGAGTGAACTCGCCACTGGCCGGCTTCGTCCTGCCAGAAAAAACGCCCATTTCGGTGGTCATCATCTTGCGACGGTGGTTCATGCAATACGATCAGGAGATGACCGTCAATCATCATCGCCCGCTGTCGACCCACCCGCTCTCCCAGGCGGTCGCGGAAAACCTGAGGAACATTCCACTCCGCCGGCAGCAGAGACTCGTATTCGTTAATCGGTTCAGACTTATTGTTTGATGTGTTCATTTTATCTGGATAACGCTCTGGCTAAGAAAGGGATCTCGACGAATCAGGTTAGTTCTCTCATTATCTTAAATATAGAAGGCGCACGCGAGAATCAATTCTCCGGTCTGTTCTGAGTTTTGAATCAACGCTGGAATCACCGATTGTTCCGGGCAGGAGCCCCTGATCGGGTATCGATTGGGAAGCAATACCGATTCGATATCGGTATAATCCCCAGGCCGAGGGCAAACCAGAGGTTGCAAAGAAATCAGAAGAGTCAGCGATGTAGATCGTAGATTCCCGGGGCGGCCAATTACGGAACCGCTTGAAAATAGATATCGATCTGAATTGAGGTAGGCGAATGTTCGATGTGAAAAACGAGAAACAGCTGGCTGCGGAAGCGGCTGTGGGTCTCGTGAAAGAGGGGATGATTATCGGACTGGGTAGCGGATCAACGGCCGCTTTTGCTATTGAAGCGATTGGGAAGTTAGTCGCCGGCGGAATGCAACTCTCGGGGATACCGACATCGGTCGCCTCAGAGGTCTTAGCCAAAGAAGCGGGGATCCCGCTGACAACCCTGGAAGAGAACCCGGTAGTCGATCTGACCATTGACGGTGCGGACAGATTCGATGATCGCTTGAATCTGATCAAAGGGGGCGGAGGGGCCATGCTCCGCGAGAAGATTGTCGCCTCCTGTTCCAAACGGCTGGTGATCATTACGGATGCCGGTAAATACGCGAACCCGCTCTCAGGATTTCCAGTACCCGTCGAAGTGGTCCCTTTCTCGCATCACCCCATCGCTCTCCAGTTTGAAGAACAAGGACTTCGCCCCGTCATCCGCCAGCGAGAGGGAGCCCCCTTTGTCACTGACGAGGGGAACTACATTCTCGACCTGCAAATCGATCAGATCGACAACCCCCAGGAACTCGAAAGAAAACTTGATCTCCCCGGCGTCGTTGGCCACGGTTTATTCACCGGCATGGCAGATGAGTTGTTCATGGGTGACGGAAACAGCGTCCAGCATTTCACCAGAGACCCCTCCTCGACCTAAGCCCCTTTGACCTGGCGCCACTTGCAAACCTAAACCAACTAAAGGAAATCTCCCTCAAAGTCAGGGATGGCCCAGACAATCTCAAAGAGTTGTCTGGGGGCCGCAGGCACACTATAGCCCCGAATCCTAACTAGCAGGAAATGTCATTAAGCAATCGACAACTGGAACTGTTTAGTGTAGTTTTGAGGTTCCCCATTAATAGTGGGCGTTGGCTTGAGGTTACACTGCCTGCTCAATTCTTTCGGGGCTCCGGCAAACCCTCTTTATCTGGGAGTATGATTTCTCCAGTCGTACGTAGATCATTCAAAGAGAAGTGGCTTCCTTATGTCCGAAGAAGCAAAACAAATGATGGCAGACGCCCGAAATCGTTTTCTGGTGATGTACCTCGGCCTCTTTTTGCTGGTTGGAGGGACAGGCGGCTATCTCATCTTCGGTTCGTATATTCGGAGTTGGAGTTACGAGCCAGTGCCTGGTGTCATTACCAAGTCCTCACTGGAATCCTGCGGGATGGATGGCTTCGCCGAGGAGATTCGGTTCTCCTATCAAGTGGATGGTAAAGAGTATTACCAAGGTCGCCTTCGAGAAGACTTTGGAAAGTTCTGTGATAAAAAACAAGCGATTCAGGAACTTCTTGACGAATACCCCGTCGGATCAAATGTGGAAGCATGGTATGACCCGGATCAACCTTCGCACGCAGTCATTGATCGGTCAATGGGTCAAATCCAATGGGTCATGGGCTGCGTATTGATCGGCTTTTCTGTCATCCTGCTAATTGCCTGGCTGATGCAGTATTCTAATCTGAAACGACAGGCGGTGTCACAGGACACAACATGAAAACCAAGTAATAACGGGCTTCGGCGTTATAGGTATGAAATTCCCATGAACCTTATTGCGATCTGGTTCATAAGTTGGTTTTTCGCCAGGCGATCCTGCCTTCGGCTTCTCGGAGTAATCAGCAGGAGAAGCTGATCAGTATTTCTGTAGTTTTGAAACTACCTCTATGGTTATGACTACTATGAAATCAATAGTAAAGTTAGGAGACTTGAAAGCGGTTCTCCCGATTCCAGTCATGGTAACTTCTGTGTTGTCCCTGGCGACTCTTTGATTACATTTTACAGGTGAAGAGGCAACAACGACTTGGCTGGATTTATTACCGTTGATAATAAGTGTTTTCACCGTAACATTTATTGTATATTTCGCAGTTATTGCTCTTAGGATACGCGACCATATCCGAGAACGTGATAGCCAACACAAAGTGAAGAAAGACAAATTGTCTTAAAACGACTATGTTGCTCTTGCTAAAGTTAAACGAACAGGTGCACGGAGACCCATTGGGATAATAGAACGCCGTTCGTGGATACGCTCATTCGCCTCGAGGAACTGCTTCGGTCGCAATGTGACGAAGAAGAAAAGTGACGATCGAAATAAGATTGCTCTATCGCTCGTTAAAGACATACGTCGTTTTTTTTCACAATCTTGATGACTATACTAAAAGTAGAAGTCCAACTAAGCGTAGATTGATGGAAGAGCGTATGTTGCTGGAACGAAAACGAAGGGCTATCAAAGAGGTATAACCAAGTGATGAACGCGGAGTAGCCGACAGCGCGTTTTCAAATAGAAGATCAACCGCGGCCACCCGGTTATCTCGGTCTTTAACTCTCCGGAGAATCAACGATGTTTGGACTGTTCAAGAAGAAATTACCTGCCAAGCCCAACGGAACGCAGATTGTTCCGCGCATCAAGCACCGAAATTTTCTCGAAGCTGTTGCTCCACGGGAGTGAGCGACGACGACATACCGTTCACCGAACCTCTCGTCGGCGAACTCCTCATCACATATGCGTTCGATCTCCCCGACACTTTTCAAATGGTTCGCCGTGCGGATCTCACTGAAATAAACGTTATTCCTTCTGAATTACGTAAACTCGCAGTTGAAAATCTCAGGTCGCGCGTGGGCCAAGGCGGCTACCAGGGCGATCCACCTGTGCTGCGTATTGTCCTTGGCGACAATTACGATGCATGCGCCTTATTGTACGATGACTTATGGACAATGCTTGGAGATAAAATCCCACCCAACTTGATCGTCGGCGTTCCGCATCGCGATGTCGTTCTTCTCACGACGACCGCATCGACGAATGGCGGCCTTGAACAGATACGTGCGATGGTAAACGAATTCCATGCGACAGACGATGTCCACGGACTGACTCGCGATTTGTTCGTGCGGCGTGATGGTCGCTGGGAAGTGTTCGAAAAGGCGAGCTAACCAAGCGGTAAACGGGAGTCGCCGCTGACGCGGGTTTGCAAATCATAGTTTCTTGGCGGCGACCTCGTTACCTCCGCCGTTGGGTAGACGAAACAAGGGGATGCAAGTCGAATGAAGAAAGCTCCTAGTCAAGATTCGATCGACGTTACTCGGTCGAGGCGAGCCGGTACTCGGGGCCGGATAGAAACCGATTCAGTATCGCGATCAGACAGGCGAACTACACGAAGCCCTGACCGGAATGAGCGCAGCACTCTAAATCCCGTTGAGACCTCACGGCGCAGAACCACCTCTCCTACCGCTCTCCGCTTACGAAACTCGCCAACACTTTACTCTAATGCACGCGGTGTCCTGGCTTCGCTCCTTCGTCCGGGTTGAGCAGGAAGATTTCTGTGCCGCCGGCACCGGCAGCGGCGACCATGCCTTCGCTCATACCGAATCGCATTTTGCGAGGTTTCAGGTTGGCGACACAGACGACCAACCGGCCGACCAGCTCTTCCGGTGTGTAGGCACTTTTTATTCCGGCGAAGACGTTCCGGGTAACATCGCCCCCCAGGCTGAGAGTCAGTTGCAGCAGTTTGTCGGCCCCTTCAACATGGTTCGCTTCAACGATGCGGGCAACACGCAGGTCGACTTTGAAGAAGTCGTCAATTGTGCATTCCTCGGCCAGTGGTTCCGCTTCGAGTGTTTCAGCACTGTCGTCCCATTGGCTGGCAGGGGAGGGGGCTTCTGCTTCGTTTTCGGCTTTGCTTTCTTCAACCATGGTAGTGATACTCTTTTCTTCTACGCGTTTCAGCATATGTTGATATTTTTCGACCGTATTCCCCGTCAGTGGAGTCTGGCTCTGGGCCCAGTCGGTAATAGGTTCGTTTAACAATTCGCCCGTCTTCCGGGCAATTTCGGGCAGCACGGGAGAGAGGTAGACGACGACCTGACGAAACAGGTTGATCGCGACGGAGCAAACGTCCTGTAGCTCGGTCTCTTTCTCCGGATCTTTTCGCAGGACCCAGGGCTGGTTATCTTCGACGTATTTATTCGCCCGGTCGGCCTGCGCCATGATGAGCCGCACCGCCTGCGAGTACTCGCAGTGTTCGTAATGCTTGGCGATCTGTTCCCCTTCTTCCGCCGCCTGCTGGAACAGGCCGCCATCGTCCGGATAGGTATCACAAAGTGTTTTGCCGGAGATGAACTTGGCTGCGCGGGAGGCGATGTTCACAACCTTACCGACCAAGTCTGAATTGACCTTCTCGGTGAAGTCCTGAAAGTTCAGGTCGAGGTCGTCCAACCGGCTGCCGAGTTTGCTGGCGAAGTAGTATCGCAGGAAGGTGCTGTCGATATGTTTCTCGTAGGTGGACGCTTTGATGAACGTCCCCTTGGACTTCGACATCTTCTCACCATCCACGGTTAGAAATCCGTGAATATGTACCTTGGTCGGCAGGTTGAACCCGGCCGTCTTCAGCATGGCGGGCCAGAACAGGGTATGGAAGTAGGTAATGTCTTTACCGATGAAATGGTGAATCTCGGTGTCCGGGTTCTTCCACCAGTCTTCTGTTTTTTGATCGTGGGCGGCACACCAGTCATCCGTTGAACCGATATACCCGATTGGAGCATCGAACCAGACGTACCAGCAATTGTTGGTGCTATCAGGGATTTCAAATCCGAAGTACGGTTTCGGACGGGAGATATCCCAGTCCCGGAGTTCATTTCCGAGGAAGTGTCCTTTCAGATAATTGGCAACTTCTTCCTGCAGGTGCTCGCCACTTTGCGTCCACTGTTCGAGGAAATCATGCAACTGTTCAATTTGAATGAACAGCTGCGTCGTCTGTTTCATAATGGGTGTGGATCCCGAGAGCGTACTCACCGGGTCGATCAGTTCATCGGGGGTATAGGTTGAACCACATTTATCGCAATTGTCCCCATATTGATCGGGTGATTTGCACTTCGGGCAAGTCCCTTTGACGAAACGGTCCGCGAGGAAGATCCCTTCCTGCTCGTCAAAAGGTCGGGTCACCTCGGCTTCGACGACACGGCCCGCTTCGCGGTGGGCGGCCCAGATTTCGTTACAGTATTTCCGGTTGGAGTCGCTGTTAGTGCTACCGTAGTTATCGAACTCGATCTGGAATTTGGCGAAGTCGGCCTGATGGGCTTCGCTCATTTCGGCGATCAATTCTTCTTCACTGCGGCCTTCCTGTCGGGCGCGCATCATGATGGCGGTGCCGTGGGTATCGTCGGCACAGACAAAGAGACATTGATGACCACGCAGTTTCTGAAAACGGACCCAGATATCGGTCTGAATGTATTCGACCAGATGTCCGATGTGAATATGTCCGTTCGCATACGGCAACGCGGCGGTTACCAGGATGCGGCGATTCGTCATGAACAGGATTCCATTCGGTTTAGCTAAAGAGAGCGGCAGAAGTCAGAAACATAGAATTGAGAAACAGCGACCTCGCTCGAAGATCAATAGAGCAGATCATCCGGGGCGAATGCGGCGCATTTTAGTCGAGACCCCTGTCTGGTCGCAATAAGGCCCGGTAGCAATGAGGGCCAACCGGCAAAATACAGGTCTCGCATATCCTGACTGTCATGAAAAACAACCCGCTGCGGGAGGAGACTCCGAACAAAAAGGGGCGGTTCGCTTGAAATTCTTATTAATCTAACCATTATTTGTGTGAATCGGTGCGGCAGCCTCTTATCCTGTCTCCCGGACTAGAAGCTTCCGTCTCCGCAGCCAACCCTGTTCAGGACTGCTTCACAAACGGAAAATGCTCAAGAAATGAAGCGTTTTCAAGTCTCGGGCATCCCTCCACCAGACCTCAACATCAGATAGACATCCCTGGAAAACAAGAAACCATCATGAGCTTCAAACAATCGGAGTGGGTCAAAGTCAAAAAGGTGAAAGGGAAGGGCCGCGGAATCTTTGCGCGGAAGTTTATCCCTGAAGGAACTGTCATCGAGAAAGTCCCCGTGCTGGTCATGCAGGCGGAAGATACCTACGGAACGTTCATCGAAGACTACGTCTTTGAATGGGGTAAAGATACAGTCGCGCTGGCGCTGGGGTATGGTTCGCTCTACAACCATTCCTACAAAGCGAACTGCCGCTACGAAGATGTCGGACGCCAGTCTAAAGCCTACATCGCGGAACGAGACATAGAAAAAGGGGAAGAAGTCACCATCAACTACAACGGCTCCCCCAACGACAAAACTCGCATGGCCTTCGACGTGAAGTAAGGCTGCCTTAGAGCCCGCGTTCTCGCCAATCCTTGTGCTGAATTCCACCGATCGCCACGACGGTCACGCTGCGCGGGTGGGAGGTTTTTTTTCGACCCGACTTGGGGAGTCTGCCGCGTATTTATATAGACGTCTTGACAATAGTTGTTGAAACAATTAATTTGTCTTCATGTCCACTCCATCGATAAATCCAACGGAAAATCTGCCCTCGTTCGACTCGACCGAGCAAGAGGTCTATCTGCACCTGTGGCGTACCTACGACCGCTTGAAAGTGGTCGAGGACGAGCTTTTCGGTCGCTACGACCTTTCCGCGCAGCAGTACAACGCGCTCCGGTTGCTGGAGGCAGCCTCTCCTGAGGGGACCCGGACGATGGAACTCGGGCGGCAATTGATTTCCCGCATGCCCGACACGACTCGCATGCTGGATCGTTTAGAGAAGCGTGGACTGATTAAGCGTCGGCGTCTAATCGACAACCGCCGTGTTGTGGAAGTGGTGATCACTGTAGCCGGGAGAAACTTACTCCAGGAAATGTCCCAGTCAGTCGTCGCCATGCATGACCTTCAACTCGGGCACCTCAGTCCTCAGCAGCAGAAGCAGCTCATCAAATTGCTCAAACTGGCACGGGGCCCTCACGAAGATCACCAATGTGACTGGCTCTGACACAAAATTTTAAATGTGACTGGCTCTGACACAAGATGTTAAGTGTGACTGGCTCTGAACTGAACGAACCTGCCTCGCTTTCGACCTGCATCCCTGCGATTAATTAACAGCCTGCTTGAGAGTACACCACTGATGACCAATCAAGTTCAATCCAGTGCTTTAAAGGAAGGGGCACGTAGTTCTTCCAGTTCCCTGAAACAACCTTCCGGACGACGGTGGCCATTCGGGTTATGGCTGGCGGTGTTCTACACCGTCTGGCTCGGCATCGTGATCACGGGTGATTATTGGGAGACGGTTTTTTCGCACTGGCCCATCGCTTTGTCGATGGCATTCGGCTCTTACATCGCCGGGTCAACACCGATGGGAGGCGGAACAGTGGGCTTCCCTGTCCTGGTTTTGCTGTTTGATATGCCCGGTTCCCTGGGAAGAAACTTCGGCCTTGCGGTGCAGTCGATCGGTATGGTTTCGGCTGGCATCTACATTCTTTCCGCCCGTCGTCCAGTGGATTGGGGTCTGTTGCGACCGGCCTTTATAGGTGCATTAATAGGAACTCCTCTCGGTGCCGCGACTGTCGCCCCCTTCGTTCCCGATTTGTGGGTCAAGCTGACCTTCGCCATCGTCTGGTGCAGCTTTGGAATCCTGCATGTTATGAAAATCAACGAGCTGGTGGCTGTTCAGGGAGAGAACGATCGCTGGCGTAGCCAGGACCGCGTCATTGGTTTTGGTATCGGCGTTTTCGGCGGTGTGGTCGCCTCAGTCACGGGTGTCGGGATCGATATGATCGTTTATGCAGTTCTCGTCCTGTTGTACCGGGCCGACTTAAAGATCGCGATTCCGACCTCCGTTATTCTGATGGCCGTTGCTTCGGTAATCGGCATTGCCTCAAACGCCATGCTCTCCCGCATCAATCCGGGACTGTATTATCTCGATCCAGAGGTCTTCGCCAACTGGCTGGCAGCCGCTCCTGTCGTCGCATTGGGAGCCCCGTTGGGCGCTCTCGTTGTCGATCGTATTTCTCGCAAACCGACGCTACTGATCGTCTCGTTCCTCTGCATTATGCAATTCATCTGGACCATCATTAACGAGGGGGTCACCGGGTTCGCTCTGGTGGGGGCGATCCTCGCCGTGCTGGCAGTCAACTTCGGTTTCCACGTTATGTATCAGTGGGGACGTGGCGAAAAAATCATTGAGGAAGATGTTCTGGAGCCCTCTAGCCACGTCAAAGTCGAAACCGCGAGCGAGGACATCTCCTCTTGAAAAAACGCAGATTTAGAGGAGGCTATCAACCAATTTCCCCTGCTACGGGAATGTCGGGCATTCCGAGGAATTCTTCGAGCTTGCGCTCGACGACGATTGCTTCCTGTTTCGACTGCAGGCCAGTCATCACAGGACGAGTTGAATTATCTGTCATCAAGGCGTAAACGTTGTAGAAAGTGGTCGCGCCGTATGGTTTATTAGAGTGAACGTATTTCTGATCATGTTCCTCGGTACTGTAAAACTGCTTGATCCTATTGAGGCGAATGAGTAGCGGCTTGCCGCCGTATCCCTGAGGCTGATATCGCAATCCCTGATCTTTGATCACTTTGATGTTGCGCTCACGAATCTGACTATTGCTTTTCGCGATCCCGAACAGGATGCTTCCAGCGACAATCAACATCATCAGCAAGGGAGCTAATATGCAAATTGGTGGCGCGCCAATATTCCTTGCTACCGACCCGAAGAAAATCAGGAATAAGACTGCCGCAATACCTCCCAGGATCGAGACGACCGTTAGAACTCCGTCAGAATTAGCACCTGGATTAACGGTAATCGTCAGGGTATCACGCAATTGCTCAATCTGCACATTCGAAGGGATGGGGATCTCTATCTGTCGCTCTTCCTTAGTCAACGGTTCCGGTTGCTTCTTTATATCCTCGATCTTCATCCAGGCATCGCAATATTTGCATTTCGCGATACCTACTTCAGTGTTGAGATCCTTATCACTCAAAGGTCCGCCACATTTCAAACACGCGAGAGATTCCAAAGGTCGATCCTTTTCTTCAATTAGTCTGAGAATCACGAGGCTTACTCGATCTCGCCCGGTACCTTTCCAGGCGGGATGCCGAGAAATTCTTCGATGTGACGCTCGATTAAGATCGCGTCATTTCGCTTCGTCAGGTTAGAGATCACCACGGTGGAGTTGTTGTCCCGGGTGAGTGCGTTAACCGCGAAGATCGAATTCATAAAGTGACTCCGGCTTCTTCGGGAATCGCGCGATCTAAATTTCTCGATGCTAGTGCAGTACAGTTGTTGGATCTCTCGGACAGGGATGATCGGTTGTTCTGAACCGAGGATTGGTTTCTGGCAGTACAGGTCTCCATGTTTCTCGACTTTGACCACCTGATCGTTGCCGATATGTTGGAAGACTTTCTGTACCTTTCGCATCGTGAACAAAGCCATCAGTCCCATGGAAACGGGTATGATGGCAAAAACGGGAGGGAAGGGAGAACTTAAGATGAAAAAGGTAATCATGCCGAGAAAGATCAGCGGAACGACGATGAACATGACCGAGCCAACCCCGGCCACTTTCGCGATGGGTAGTAGTGACTTCACAACGATTTCCAGTTCATGCGAATTCCGATTGAACTGAATATTGTCTGGAATGGGCAGGCCGTCGACGGGCGCCTCCCGCAGTGGGTCTTGTAAGTGGAGGCCTTGCTCGTCGAGACGAATCCAAGTGTCGCAGTAAGTACATTGGGCCGCCCCCATTTCTTTATTAATGTCGTCCTCCTTCAGAGGCGCATTGCATTTCGGGCAGGTCATCAATTCCATGTTTTTGTTCTCGTCGTAGGTCGAGGTCATTCCAAGTGACATATTTACAGGGCCTTGTTTATAGCAGGCCTTGTTTATAACAGGTAACGCAAATTCAGTGATATTAGATCACGGTAAAATACGAAAAAACCGCTGTACAAAATATAGCTTCGAAACGGGGGACGAGGCCTGTTTACTATGGAACCGAAGTTGTCGACCAACGCACGCCATTCTATAGTGACGGCTCAATATCCTTACAAACCTTCTAACTGGACAATGGATGAGCCAGGTCTCTTCTCCAAAGCAACAACTGTACGAACTGGCCGCACACCGTGGTTTGTCTGGAAATGATTTTCTGGCATGCAGTTCCGATATCGCGCAGTCGCTGTTGGCAGAATCGGCCTCCTGTTCTTCGGAGCAGTTGGAGCGGCTCACGGCCTCCGACTTGAAAATGCTGTTTCGGCTCTACGACGAGCGTTGCTTCCAGGGTTTATGTCACAAGCTGGTCGCGGCCGAGGGTGCCAAGCTCGATTTTCGCTGTTCCACTCGAATGACTCGCGCGGGGGGGAAAACAACCCGTCGCATCTACCCAGCCAAGGCCCCTTGGCACGGAAAACGGGAATACGAAATCACAGTCTCGAGTTTTTTGCTCCAGGACAACTTTTACGCGGAAAGCCGCCCCATTTCCGTATGCGGGTTCGTATGTGAACATCGGCTCCATGCCCTGCAACGAATTATGGAACATGAAATTGTCCACCTGATCGAAATGCTGTTATGGGAAGGCTCCAGCTGTGCCGCGAAACGGTTTCAGGGGATTGCCTCACGGTGGTTTCAGCATCGGGAATTTAATCATCAACTGATCACCCCTCGTGAGAAAGCCTTGATCGATCATGGAGTTCGGACCGGTTCTACCGTACAATTTGATCATGAGGGCCGCACGTGGGTCGGTGTGGTGAACCGCATCAGCAAACGGGCAACTGTCCTCGTCGCCGATCGTCGTGGAGAACGTTACACCGACGGTCAACGGTATCTTAAATTCTACGTTCCGCTCTCCGCACTGAAGCGGGTAGGCTAGAGCGAACTTTGCTGTCAATTACTCCTCGCTCGCCAGGATTCTCCCATGGTTCATCAATCCGAATTCTCCGTCCTTCCGGAAAACGACCAATTGCGTCAGGTGCTGCGGGATCTTCGATTCGTTCCCGCCGCGAATCCCCATCCCGAGCATTTGACTCAGGAACAGATTCAGCAATTCAATAAATTGGGATACCTTAAAGGCTTTCGAGTTTTTACGACCGAAGAGATGGCCGACATTCGTGGTTACTTCGATCAGCTTCTCGCCAAGGTGATCGCTGAAGGGGGTGACAGTTATTCGATCAGCACCGCCCATCGGAAGTATGGCCGCGTTTGGGATATTCTGACTCATGAGCGAATCACCTGTTTGGTAAATGATCTGCTAGGACCGAATGTGATTGGTTGGGGGTCCCACTTTTTCTGTAAAATGCCGCACGATGGCAAATCGGTCGCCTGGCACCAGGATGCCAGCTACTGGCCACTCACCCCCTCGAAAACGGCGACCGTCTGGTTGGCCATTGATGATGCCGATGTCGAAAATGCCTGCATGCAGTTCCTGCCCGGTTCACATCTGCACGGAGCCATTGACTATCGCGAAAGCGATCAGGAAGAAGGAAATATTCTTAACCAGACCGTAGAAGGAGTTGAAAAGTTTGGGAAACCGGTCAACGTGGAACTGAAAGCGGGAGAGATTTCGATCCATAGCGACATGCTATTGCACGGTTCCGAAGCAAACGAATCCGACCGACGCCGCTGCGGATTAACTCTCCGGTACTGCTCGGCCCACGTGCGAGCACATTTGAACTGGAATGATAAAGGGGTCTATGTTTGCGGTACCGATGATTCCGGTCACTGGGCTAACCAACCCCGCCCAGCCATCGACTAAAGCCTCTCCGCCGACATTCCACTCCGATCTGGTCTTCTTTCCATGAATGAATTTACGCCGACTTCACTGGCTTCACCCGCCCGATTGGGGAAAGACGTACCGAGATCGGCTTACATTCATGTTCCTTTCTGTGTGCATCGTTGTGGTTATTGCGATTTCACTTTGATCGCTGGCCGTGATCAGCTCATGGACGATTACCTGATCGCTCTCGAAAAGGAACTCGAGCGGCAAGTAAAAACTCGTCGAGAAATCGACACCCTCTTTCTGGGCGGTGGTACTCCGTCGCATCTGACGTTGCCGGTGCTGGAAAAACTCTTTTCGCTGCTGAATGAATGGTTCGAACTCGCACCCGGATATGAATTCAGCATGGAAGTGAATCCGGCTGGCCTCCTGGTGGAAAAAATCGATCTGTTCCGAGCGGCGGGCATTAATCGAATCAGTCTTGGTCTTCAGTCGTTTGATAATGAAATTCTCAAAACGCTTGAACGCGATCACAATCGAAATGATATTGAACGGGTCGTCGAGCAGTTGCAGGACCGATTCGAAAACATCTCTTTTGATTTGATCTTCGGCGTCCCCGGTGAGTCGGTCGCTTTGTGGAAAGAAACATTGTCCCGGGCAGTCTCATTAGCTCCACCTCATATCTCCACCTATGGTCTGACGTTTGAGAAAGGGACCGACTTCTGGATACGCCGCGAACGGGGCGAACTGCGGCAACACACCGAGGAAGTCGAACAGGAAATGTATCGTATGTCGATGGAGTATCTGCCGGAGCAGGGGTACGATCAGTACGAGATCTCCAACTTCGCCAAGCCCGGCTTCACCTGCCGCCATAATCAAGTATACTGGAACGGTGCCAGCTACTTTGGTCTGGGGCCCGGAGCCGCCCGCTATCTCGATGGCGTGCGGACGACCAATCATCGCTCCGTCCTGACCTGGCTCAAACGGACTCTGGCTGGAGAATGTGGCGACGGCGAATCGGAAGAATTGAACCCGGAAGAGAAGGCCCGGGAACTAGCAGTCATCCAGTTACGCACGACCGCCGGCATTCCGCTCAAGGAATTTGAGCTTCGCAGCAGTTACGATCTGCTCGAGCTTTCTAGGTCTGTTATCGACAAGTATCACCAGGCTGGCTGGCTGGAGGTGACGGACGAAGTCGTACGCCTAACGCCCGAAGGCCGGTTTGTCGCGGATACGCTGGTTGTTGATTTCTTGTAGGAATTTTGGGACGGAATTCCGTGTTCTCGATTGAGATTTATTCTCATTCCCAGTTGGGCAGGGTGGGAAGCGGGTCGAAATGTTGCCCGCATCGACGGGAAAGTGGTAAGGTTGCCCCAAAGAAGGGTCAGGGCTAAGATTGCCTATAAATCTGCACCTTATTCACTCTGTCAGCTCCCGGATTTGTGTTACCCTTCTGTAAAGGTTGTCATTTTTGACACCGACGCATCCGGTCAGTCGCGTCCGTCTCTGGGCATTTTCTGCCCTGCGACAATGTGGCTCGGTATCAAATAATTGATTTGTCTGGAATTTACGATGATTGAACGCCTGGAACTTTTTCCCAACGTCATTGAGATGAACTATCAAGGCCGCCGCCGACTCGGGTGCTGCGTCTATCTGGTATTTCATGAATCCGACTGGATGCTGATTGATATCGGTTACGAAGACACCACCGACGAAATCATCGAGATGATCCGGAAACTCGATTTTCCGCTTGCTAATTGCAAATATCTCGTGGCGACCCATGCGGATGTCGACCACATTCAAGGTTTGAAACGGGCCAAAGAACTACTGCCCAACTCCAAAATTGTCGGCCACCCCGACACGGCAGAGGCGCTCTCTCGGGGCGATCGCGTAATTACTTACGCCGAGATCGAAGCGCAGGGAATTTCCATCGATCTTCCCAAGATCGAAATCGATGAGCAAATTAACGAGGGCGACAAATTAACGCTGGGATCGCTCGAAATCGAAGTCTGGCATACGCCCGGACACACCAATGGCCAACTCGCATTCCGTCTGGAAAATCTCCTCTTTTCGGGCGACAACATCTATCGCGACGGATGCGTCGGTAACATCGACGCCCACCATGGTTCGGACATTCCCGATTTCATCGAGTCGCTGAAACGGATCAAATCGAGTAACATTGAATGGTTGCTTCCCAGTCATGGTCCAGTTTTCCGCAAAAATGATGAACAACTGCAAAAAACGATCGAACGGTTGACAGAGTATCAGCATATGGCTGATTTCGGCACCTGCGCCGTCGACTGGCCCTTACTCGAAGAGTGGGATAAAGAGCTGCTCGAAGGGTTTGATCCCGATAAGGCCTAATCTCCCCAGGTTTTCTGGTTTGACACCATTGCTGTCTTCTCGGGGAACTATTTTTCCGTCTCGACCACTCCAGGCCGCTCTGGGAAAGTTTTGACTTTGCAATATTTACCTCGTTCGGGCACAATACGCTTTTCCGAGGAAGAGGTGAATATTTCACCCGTCTTAATTAAACCTGCATCCTTTCAGCAAATTAATGGACTGAACACTGCTGAGTCATTGCTTCCGGAAATTCGAAAAGCGCGCGTGAGATGGAGATCCTTTGTCGGCTTTTCCGCATTATCTCGTTAGCTCCGCCCTTCGACATTCAACAGGACGTCGATTCCGCTTGTGCAGCTCCGCCCCCTTATTAGACAGGATCGGTGCAGGGTCTGGTTGGCCCTGTAAAGACGAAGAGATCGAACGGAAGAGAGTCATTGGATTGACTTCGTTTCCGACCGGACGACCTCCCGGATATCAAAATTACCACGCTACGACAGGATAAGATTGAATGTCGAATTTTTTTGACAAGCGCGATCCATGGGGCAATGGAGTCTCACTATGGGTCATACTGGCGATGGTCTTGTTTGTCCCGCTTATTTTTCTATCGCTCAAAAATATCGAACTCGAAAACGATGTCGCGGGCTGGTTACCCGATGAGGATCCCCAGTCACGTGTCCTGAACTGGTACAGCGATCACTTTCCGATCAAAGACACGCTGCTTATTTCATGGGATCATTGTTCGCTCGACGATCCACGGATCAATCTGTTCGTGCATCAATTGCGCGGTATTCAGAAATCAACTGGCGAATGGTACGACGGAAACCCATACGTCGCCGAAGTTCATTCTCCATTAGAAGCCTTACGTAAAATTGCTGGTCAGGGCGTCGAGCCTGAAGAGGCCCTCGATCGCATGACGGGTGTTCTGGTTGGTCCCGGGCTGCTACGCGTCAAATTGACGGAGGCGGGGGAAACCCATCTCAAACAAGTGCAGGAAGAAATCCGCACACGCGCCAAAGCAGAACTGGGAGTTGACGTATATTTTGAGGCGCCAGACCATATCGTCACCGCCGAAGAATTACACCAGAAAGTTTCTCAGAAATTACTCGCCCGCGCCGAACATGGGTTTTCCGCTGGCGATTACCTCCAACTGGAAGACTTCGACGACGAAGAAAAGCCAGAGCCTACGGAAAATCGTGATGAGCAGGAGCTGGCCGCGGAAGAGTTTATGAACCCGCAGCCCTATGACTTCCAGATTGGCTGGGAGTTGATGCATGTTCGCCGTGAGCTGGGCGAGCAGGTCAAACAGCTGGTCGCGAATATCAAAACAACGCAGTTCCCCGATGAAACACCTGTTGCCAGCACGTTCTATACGCCTGGCTCGCGCGTTGCTCTTTCGCTGACACTTTCGCATTACGCGAAACCGGAAACGGACCAGTCCGACGCCAAAAAAGCGGCGATGAAAAGTCTCAAGGAAGATGCCCTGGCGTGTGGAATCCCTCCCGAATCACTGCGATTAGGAGGAAGTCCCTACGCGAGTGCGGAACTGAGCCAATACGTTCATAAAGCAATTGATAATCCGGAGGCAATCGAGTCCGGTCAGTATGCCAAAGTCAGTCCGATTGGTATGTCGACATTGGTTGCGGTGATCCTTGCCTTTGTGATGCTTCGCAGCTTCCGTCTGGCGGCGCTGGTGCTGATCGTTTCGTTATACACGACGCTTCTGACTGTCTCGTTCGTGCCCCTCTCGGGAGGCAACTTGAACATGGTCCTGATCGTCATGCCGACCTTATTGACGGTGTTGACGCTTTCGGCCGCGATTCATGTGGCGAACTACTGGAAGCATGCTGCCCATGAAAATATCCATACTGCCGTCGTGCAGTCCGTGCGGATGGCGTGGCAACCTTGTGCCCTGGCGAGTGTCACGACGGCAATAGGTCTTCTGTCTCTTTCGACGAGTCCTCTCAGCCCTGTACGTGATTTCGGAATCTATTCGGCGATCGGCTGTCTTGTTTCACTCGTCATGGTGTTATTCGGTTTACCGGCTCTGCTGCAGTACTGGCCTGCACATCCTCCCAAAATTCAGGAAGTCAATCGATCACCGTGGCGGCGATTAGCTAATGGTTTGTACAAGGCCCGCACGCCTGTAACCATTGCCTGTTTAGCTCTGATGATTGGGGCAAGCTGGGGACTGAATTACTTCACTACTGAAACCAAAGTTATTCGATACTTCCCCGAAGGCGCTAAAATCGTCGCGGACTATAACTATCTGGAAGAAAACCTGGCGGGCATCATTCCGATTGATACCGTGTTGATTTTCGATAGCAAAACACAAGAAGAAAGTCAGTTCTGGGAACGACTCGAACTGGTTCGGCATGTCCAGGAATCGATTAAATCGCACTCTGAAATCAGCGGCACTATTTCACTCGCCACCTTCCAGGCCAAAGTCGATCCTCCTTCCCGGGACGAAAGTGTTTTCAAACGCCGGATGTACTTCAAACGATTGAACTCCATCAAAGATGTTGTTTTGAAACCGGATGACGAAACCGGAAACCCCCATGAAGCGTTGAAATACTTCAACGTGGCGAACGAGGCGACCGAGTTTAACGAAGTCGGGGATGAACTGTGGAAAGTCTCTGCACAGGTCTCAATTATGTCCGACATGGACTACGGGGTATTGACTGAACAACTGAATCAGAAGATCACCGAAGCCTTGCAGGCAGACCAGGAACAGGTTGCCGATGTTGATTATCGTATTACAGGTATGGTTCCTCTCTTCCTGCGGACACAGCAAGCAGTACTTGAGAGTCTGATCAGCAGCTTCGGTCTGGCTTTCCTGCTTATCGGCGGGGTGATGATTATTCTGTTGAAAAGCCCCCTCGCCGGTCTCCTGACCATGCTCCCGAATATTCTGCCGATTGGCGTTGTCTTCGGTTTGATTTCCTGGGCCGGCATGCCGGTGGATATCGGAACAATGATTACCGCGTCCGTTGCTCTGGGAATTGCTGTCGATGGTACGCTCCATTTGCTGACCTGGTTCCGCGAAGGAATCACAGAAGGGATGACGCGTCAGGAATCGATCGTGCAGGCACTCGAGCATTGTGGTCCCGCCATGTGGCATACGTCGGCTGTGGTCGGCATTAGCCTCTTGATGTTAGCTCCAGCCGATCTACTCCTTGTCTCTCGCTTCGGTTGGTTAATGGCCTCTCTCGTCGGTATGGCACTCGTTGCAGACATTATCTTTTTACCCGCATTGCTCGCGGGCCCCCTGGGGGCCTTGATCGAGAGAACCGTGCGGAAAGATCCGATGTCCAGTGGCCAACCTCAGAGCGAAGAGAAAACCCGCGAACGCAGTTTCCGAATCGTGTCCACTCCGGAAGAGGAAAAAAGGGCGACCGAAGAAGCGGGTTAAACTCTGCTTCTCGATTTTCACACGAGTATCGCCAAAGTCCCGCAGACTGCGTATAATACGCCTGTCGTTGGCTGTGGCGTTTGCACGTTAAGCATCCGTTCTGTGCCCTTTTCTGAGCTATTGGTCTATTCAGCAAATCCGATCGGGAGTTTCGTTGTGAGTGATTTTGTCGAGCCTTTGGGAATGAGAATTCTGATTCGCAAAGACGAAAGTAGACAAACCACCAAGGGAGGGATTGTCCTGCCTGATGACGCAGAAATTCCCACCATCACCGGTCGTGTGGTGGAGATCAGCGTTCAGATCGAACGTGATCAGGATTTTCCTGTCAACAAGTACGACAAGGTCCTCTTCAATCCGCGAAACGCGATTCCAGTCGACTTCGAGCCGGATAATCTGCTGTACGTCGTTCCGATCGATGATGTCGTGGCCGTCTTTCGCCGGTCAGCAAATAAAATCTCTGCTGCGGAACTGGAAGACGATCAAACCGAAGACGACCTGACTTAACCCGTTTCGTTTTTACAGCGGATCGATCTCTACGACTTCGCCAAGAGCGGCCGACGCGTACGCCGCCTGAAAAACCTGAATGACGTGCGCTCCTAATTCAACGGGAACGTCCGAGGGTTCTTGCTTCTCCAGGCAGTCTAGAAAATAGGACGCATCTGATTGAGTCATCGCGTCGATTGATTGCCAGGTCTGTTTCGGACGGACGCCTGCCTCCGCTACGGTGCTCGACCAGAACCCCATTGGATCTTCAGGATGATCTTCCTCTGGTGGTCGCCATGGAGGAGCATCGGAATAAACTTCCAGACGCGGTTCAAACGCATCCAGCGAGACCATTCTTCCCGAGCCGACCAGATCGAGTTGATGAATTCCATGACTGGGATGACTTGCCCAACCACTGCGCCCCACCGTGATCGTCGCTTCGACGCCATTCGCATAAGTCAGTTGCAACATCGAAAAATCTTCAACGTCGTTCCGGTGGTGTTCGCGAAAGAAGTAATTACTTGTCTGCGCATAAACGGCAACGGCGGGCGACTTCATCAACCATTCAAACAGCACAAGCGGGTAAAGCCCAACGCAGAAAAGTTCCCGTTTGGAATCAATGAAACTGAATTGCGTCGGACCTTCTTTTTCTGTTCGGGGTTGTGACAGATCGGCGGTGCCTCCCGTTCCTTTGGCAAACATCAGTTCGCAGTGCAGCCCAATCAGTTTTCCGAAATCAGGCCGCTCCAATGCCGCTCTAGCCTTGGCGACGAGGGGGTGCCGGATCAGGCTGAACATCTGCGAAATGGTTTTCTCTTCTTCCACCACCTGCAGTAACTCAGCGGCTTCCGCTACCTGAGTACACATCGGTTTGTCGAGATAAATCTGCTTGCCTGCCCGTGCCGCGGCAATGGCGAGGCGCGCTCGACGCTCGGGTTCGACGCAGATCACCACCACATCGATGTCACGGTTCTGCAGTGAGTTCTCAAGCTCCTTCCAGTAGGGAATCTGGAAATGATTGGCAAGTTGCTGGTTCAACCGTTGTTGGCGGGCGGAGATTTCGGGCTCATCACTGAGTGCTATCAATCGGCAACGTGGATCGTCCGCGAAATCCTGCCCGTAGTTTTCCAGATGAGATTGCGCCCCACCGACGAGAAGCACTCCGAAAGGTTTTCCTGGCATCGTCACGTTGTCTATCGCCTGTAACGGATTCATCGATTGGAAAAGTCGTCGAAAGGGGAATCAGCCCCATGCTAAACTGCCTTAACTCAGGTCGAGTACCTTGATGGTATTGCCACGAAAGATTTTCTCTTGGACATCGAGAGGAAGATCCATGTTTTGTAATGTTTCGAACTGCGGAACAACCTGTCCCGGAGCGAGGTAGTCCGATCCGAAACAGATACGATCCTGACGTCGAATCAGAAACTCACGACCAAACTCCATGTCACGTGCAATCGCGTTGTTGCCCGAACCCGCAGAGAGGTCGCCATAGATGTTCGGGTATTTTTCCATCAACCGATCAATCGCTCCACCGGGGGCGACGTCTCCAGTGGGGTAACCACCGAGGGTTTCCACATCTCCGGAAATGGAAGCCCACCAACCGGGGCCGTGTCCGATGAAGGTTAGGTCGGGGAAGGTGGCAATCGCTTCTTCCAGATGGGGAAGACCTGGTTTGTCTTTACCGCGTATCGTATCGAGATGAAACAGGACCGGCAGGCCGACTTCTTCGCAGGCGGCGTAGACTTTCATCATCAACGGGTCATTAAAATCGAGTCCGACTTTATGTTCGCCGAATCCTTTCGCACCCAGTTCTTTGTATCGCTTCAGATGGTTGATCAGGGCGGCGTTGCCCACATGCTTGGCATGCCGCGGGTCGTAGCAGCAGAAGGGGATCAGGCGATCGGGAAACTCATTAGCAGCAGCCAATACCAATTCAGGCGGTTGCAGAAACAAAGTCGATTCGGGAGAAACCAGCGGAAGCACGACTGCTTTCTCGATGTAGTTCTCATCCATCCACTTAATCAGTCCACTGGCGGGCAAGTTCTTCTCGGAAGAAACGTACTGGCCGATGTGCGTATGCATATCGATATAAGGCACGCTTGGTTTGGCAATATTCTTTTCTGAGTCATCAGCGCGAAGTTCCGGTGACGATGAGAAAAGGCTACCAGTCATGCCCGCTAAAGCGCCGGCGGCGAGGGTTCGATGAAAATCTCGTCGGGAAATCATAAAGGTGCTTTCAGTTAAGTGATATCAATTCAGATGGTGAACGAAAACGGGCCGGCTGGTTCAGGCGGTTTCCGTTTTTAGTTTGTCTACGAATGAAGGGAGCCGTATCGATTCCGGGAGTCCGCCCAGATTGCGAACCGCGATCAATTCTGCAAGAATGCTGATCGCAATTTCGCTCACAGTTTGTGAACCGATATCAAATCCAAGCGGGGCATACACGCTGGAAAGAACCTCCGGCGAAACTCCTTCGGAGAGCAGGTCTTCCATAATCAGTTTGATTTTTCGACGACTGCCAATCATACCGAGGTAGCGGGCGCGTGATTTGGTTAGATGGAACAATGCTTCTTCGTCGTGGTTATGTCCACGCGTAACAATGATCACAAAAGTATGTTCGTCAATCTCCAATCGCTTGAGAGCGACATCGAAGGTATCGACGATCAACCGTTTGGCAGTGGGAAATCGATCCAGATTGCAGTACTGTTCTCGATCATCAAGCACCCAGACATCGAAGTCGACGTCGTTCGCCAGTTCTGCTACTTTCTGTCCGATGTGACCCGCACCGACAATCAATAATCGGCAACGATTCAAATGCGGCAGGTAGGCGATTTTTTGAGTAACGTACGGTCGAGGTCGATCAACGGAAGGTTTCAAGTTCTCAGCGATCATAGGAGTTAATTGTCCGGAGCCGCGTGAAGCCAGAGTTGCTCCCGATTCGTCCAGCAGGGTTCGGTCACCTGCGCGCCCCGAGTCTTCCAGTTGATCTTCCAGCAAAATCGTCTCGGTGAAGAAGTCACCCTGACGCTCGGTTTGCTGGAGTGTTTCGAAATAGGCGAATTGCTCGGTGGGTTCGTCGGGTAGGACGGGGTCAATCAACATCGTCATGCGACCGCCGCAGATCAGACCATCATCCCAGCCATAGTTGTTGTCCAATTGAAAGGTCACGATCTCGCGTTGGCCTGTTTGCAGGTTTTGCAGGGCTTTTCGTTTTACTTCCGCCTCGACACAGCCCCCTCCCAAGGTGCCGACTTGAGAGCCCTCGCCAAACACGAGCATAGAGGCTCCCGCTTTTTGCGGGCTGGAGCCTCGAGTTTCGACCAGCGATGTCCAGACAACCGGCGTTTGCCGGGCGTGAGCTTCGATTAAGGCGTTCAGGCATTCAGCGGACATCGTATTAACCGTTCGATCCGGGTAAAGAAGGAGAGCGAAACTCGATTCTCGTCGGGGCTACCTATATCCTATCCGGGTAGGGCGGATCTTGCCATCCTCTAACTTTGCTCCCGCTTATCGAGATTCCAGACAGGAATAACCAGTGAAAATTTTTATTACTGAATACTTTACGAGTGGTCAGTGCCCCGGAATTACTGCGGAAAACTCCCTGTTTCGAGAAGGGTGGGGCATGCTGGCTGCTTTTTTGGAGGACGCCGCGAAACGGACCCCACCGGGGGCACCGGCAATACAATGCCTGACGTTACTCGGAGCAGAGCCACTGACTCCCTTACCACCCGATGTCGAAGTTTATTACGCCGCTCAGCCGGAACAGGCACACGAGCAATTTCTCGCTCTTGCATCTTCCTGCGACTGGACCTTGGTCATCGCACCGGAAACGGAAGGCATTTTGCTTCAGCAATACGACCGGGTACTGGCCGTCGGTTCGCGCTGGTTAGGTTGCGACCGAAACGCGATCGAAATATGTTCCGACAAACTGGCAATGGCTCAGTTATGGGATTCCTTGAACCTTCCCACTCCTTCCACACAGTTGCTGACGGAAATGCCGAACCTGGATTCCGCACACTCAATCGAGTTTCCAATCGTCCTGAAACCGCGGGATGGTGCTGGGGGAGACCAGACCTGGAAGATCGAACACGCCACGGAGTTTCAACGTTTTCTGCAATATGCCACTCCCGAGGAACGACAGCTCTATCTCGTGCAACCGTTCGTCAGCGGGCAGCCCTGTTCATTGGGAGTGCTCAGCCTGGAGGACGAAGATCATCTCTTTCCCATTGGGCAACAGAACATCCGTTGGGAGAATGGGTTTCATTACGGCGGTGGCGAGATGCCCGTGCAGTTACCAACAGAAGTATCCTCACTACTGAAAGATTATGTCGGCCAAATTCGCCAGGCTCTCCCCGGCTTGGCCGGTTACTGGGGGCTCGATTTCATCTGGGATACCGAAAACCGGGACAGTCCGCTTTCTCTCATCGAAATCAATCCCCGATTGACGACCAGTTACCTCGGTTACCGCCAACTGACGGCTCTTAACCTGGCTCAATACTGGATTCAGGATTGTCACGGAATTGAAAGTGAAACCAAACAGATCGATTGGCAATCGGAACTGGTCTCGTTTTCAACAGAGCGATAATTAATAAGCACATCTGTAAAAGCAACGCGCAATAAAAACAGCCAGCGGAGAAGTCTCAGCTGGCTGTTGTTCGTTTTCAGTTCTACTTTAACTCACCTTATGGTACTGCGATTGGAGTCGGCAGTGGGAAGGCTGGTGGCAAGACGATTCCTGTAACCCAGTTGAATGGAGGGCCGCCAGCAGGACCAAGGATAAAGATGTCATCAAAGTCGCTAATGACGTTGTCGAAGTCGTTGTTGTTAAGCACTTGGGTTTCTTCCGTACGGAATGTTGACTCTCCGATACCAGGTGTCTGCAACAACCAGACTTCGAATGGGTCTCCAAGTCCTGGGATTGCCGGGAAGGGATCAGTAACGAGAGCTGTTGCAACTGCACCTAGAGTACTTGACAGAATCAATCGAGACTCACCGTTGTTCGCCCCACCAGTAAAGATAACATAGTTGTTAAGGTATGCGTTGTCCACTGTGCTCAGTGGAGCCCCTTCGAAGTTATCTTCGGCGTTATCAGCCACTGGCGTGACAACAAGGGCATTAGCTCTTAACACGTCCAATGGCTCCCGTTGAGCGTTACGACGTCTTCCGCTGTCGCCAAAGAAGTTTCCGGGGCTCGCATTCGGAGATTTGAATGGATCGACGTTGTCGAAGTACGCTCCTTGACGGGTGACGTCGATCGATTCCCCAACGTTCCCAGTAAAGCGAAGGTCAAGCCTTGCTATTGGATCAGGTTCGTAGTCTCCGTTGATATTCCCATCTTCATCCAGGTAGGGTTCGATTGCGAGGTCAGCTGACAGGATTTCGGTGAAGGACTGGAAAACAACATCCACGTTTTCGTTACCCGACAGATAGTTGTCTCGAATGTCAGCCTGGACACCACCTACGTTGGTAGTACCCACATAAAGGTAAAGGCCGTTGCCATTGTCCGGAGCGTTGACAAGCACTCCGCCGGTCAAGTAGTTCGGATTGGTGTCGCCATCGACAAAGGTCAGACTGTCTGCACCGTTGCCCCGGAAGGCAGTCTGGAAGACGCGAATGTCCATGTCTGTCTCGGAGAAGTCGGCGTCGTTAAGTGCACCGGATACATTAGAACTGTTGATAGCGATCAATCCGCCCAGTCCGTTATTGTCAATACGGCTGTTACTTCCATTCCCCTGAGTCGCAGTGGGATCGTTCGTACCAGAGATATTAATTCGCATGAAGGCTTCCCCTCCCAGGATGATTCCGTCTCCAACTCGGTCGTCATCGTAGTTCTGGATTCGATAACCATATCCGGCGTTGTTGAGGACCAGGTTGTCGATAAAGTCAACCAGAGTTGTATCGTTATCATCGTTCCAGACGCTCACACCATCGTAGCCGTTTCCTTCAACCAGGTTCTCGACGAAGGTACCGGCAAACAGGCCACCACCATCGAAGGAGTCAAGAGGAGGAGCGGGGGTGAATGAAAAGTCGTCACTGTTGACGATACTGATACCAATTCCACCGTTATCCGTAATCGTGTTCTGGCCCGCTCGGACAATGATAGATGGAGCAACAATGTTGAGCGGATTGTTCTGGGAAGCCGGTACATCGAACTCCATACCGTCCTCGCCGTTACCAATAAACTCGTTGCGGAAGATATCCAGTTCGGATGTCACTGCCGCAAACAGGCCGTCTGCACCATTATTATTGAAGGTGTTATCCAGAATGTCCACGTTCATGGCGATGTCGACGGTGGTCAATGTATTCGCACCACGGTTGTAGACAGCACGAGTGACCTGAGTGAAGTCACCTTCTTCCAGGAGCATACCGTTCAAGCCGTTGTTATCAAAGTTGTTATTCTGCCACACACCTTGCAGCGAGGCAAAGAAGCCTAAGAAGGAGTGTAAACCATTAGCACCGTTGTTGTTAACCGTATTGCCATCAATGTTGGTTACCTGATTGGCATCCACTGTAGATGTCAGCACAATACCATCGACGTTGTTGTTGCTGATGTTGTTCCCGTTGCCAGCACCACCGTCTCCGATGACGAAGTTCAGGAACAGGTCCGTACCATCACGGAAGTCGGTTGCACCACCAGCCGTGTAGATGTGAAGACCGTTTTGGTTACCCGTGATATTGTTCCCTCGGATAAACTGATTGTCCAGGATCGACTCTCCGTTTCGACGGTAGTGAATACCGTATTCCCCGTTGCCGGAGATGTTGTTGTCGTCGATGAATCCTGATTCCATGATCGATTGAACAAAGGTTTCCACTCGAACACCATCAGTCGCATTACTGTTAATCGTATTGTTGCGAACCTCGAAGGCGTTCAGTTCGGAGTCACCATTCAGGAAGACTCCAATACCGACACCATCCCAGGGAGTCGCCGCTCCACCAGCCGTCTGGCTGGAGATGTTGTTATTGTAAACCAGCAGCGAGCCGGTAGCGGTGTTGTCCAGTTGAATACCGACACCCACTTCACCGTTACTATTGATCGTGTTTCCATCTCCGGACTGTCCGACGATCAAGTCGATGTCTGAGTTGTTCCCGGTACCTGTCGCAACCACACCACCTTCGCCGTTGCCGTTGATCGTATTACTGAACAGGTAGGCATTTACGTCGGTTATCGGTGGGGCAACAGCCGCACCGCCAGCAGCAACAATCTCGACACCCGCTCCACCGTTGTCGTTGAAGGTGTTGTCGAGGATGACGTGACCAGCGTTGTCACCCACATTGATAGTGGATTCCGAAGCTTCAATACCCAGGCCATCGTCACCGTTGTTGTTCGCCTGGTTGTTCTCGATGCGGGCATCGATTTGGCTACCGTTGTTTGCGGTCAGGTTAATACCGTCTTCACCGTTGTTGTTAAAGGCGTTGATCAGCAATGTGCCATCGGCATTTTGCAGGCCGATTTCGGCATCAATCGTCGAGCCAGTTCCATCGGTGATCAACTGAAGACCGTTGTCCCCGTTACCGGTAAAGGCGTTGTTATGCATATTTCGCAAAGTGACGTCGCCACCCAGGCTGGCGGAGATAACCGCACCTGAGCCGCCGTTGTCTAGATGCTCGTTGCCGAAGTATTCCTGAATATCAATCGTTCCACCGTTAGCGTCCCAGATAGCTCCCGTCCCGGAGTTCTCGTTCGCCGAGTTATTACTGAAGCTGGTCTGAACGATCGTAGCACCCGTTTCGGCACGGTGGCCGTAGCCGATATCGTTATTGTTGGCGGTATTGTTCTCTGTGGTGATGTTAATCGTTCCTGCATCAGCAATCGTCAGGAATCCAGCCCCACCGTTGTCGTGAGAGTTGTTCTCTGTGATGAACAGGTCCAGGTCGAGTGGATTCGTGTTAATCAGGAAGAAGCCGTTATCTGAAGGTCCACCTGAACCGTCAAACTCGTTGGCTGTCAGCAAACCCGTTCCTTCGACATTCGCGAGTTGCATTCCGTCGCGATAGTTTACGAACAGGTTACGGTTGACGTTGAAGTCATGAATACCACCAACCTGAGCTGTGATTCCGTTTCCGAAGTCCCCCGTTCCCCCTGTCAGGACGCCAGTTCCGTCGATCTGAATACCAGAAACTTCGTTCATGTTAGCGAGGACGACAACAGAATTGAGACTGTCGTTATACAGGTTCTGCATGATGGGCAGAGCGTCGCCAGTTTGGCCTGGCAGCACAAAGCTATATTCAACTGCGTCGACAATGTGTTCGATGGAAGCACCGAGCAGTCGTTGACAGTCAAACAGTTCCAACGGTCCGTCGTTCTGTAATCCTTCGGCTGTTCCATTTTCGTTAGGAACAACGCGGATGATGTCAACAAAGGGTTGGTTCGTAAAGCCGAGAATCGAGTTGTACGGATTCTCGAATGTACCATCGCCAGCACTGTCGGCGTTAGGATTGATATGAACAGCAAAGAACGCCTCGTTGTCTTTTGGATTCGTCAAAGCGACGTTTTCCGTTTCACGACTGATCTGCGTGCTGATCCGTGATGGACGATTCCACATATCACCCAGACGATTCTGGATGGGGGTCTGCCGGAAGAATCGGGAAGATCGGCGATGAGGGAAGGCAAAGCTGACGCTCACACTGGTTGAAGAACCCGTCTCCGAGTCGTTCTGCCAGTTCGTCATCACACGAATGTCTTCATTAATCTGCGCTTCAACGGCGACTTTAATACCGGCGACACTATCTGTGTCTGAGTTGAACAGGCCGTAGGGACCGACGTGCGCAGTCACCCCATAGCGTCCCAGTACAGGAAGCGGTGTTCCGAAGAGCAACTCGGCGTAGTGATACGGAGTCTCCCACGTATCCTCCCGAGTCACCCCGATAAAGTTCTGGAAAAAGAACTCGTCCGATATATAGGCCCGATTGACCAAAGTGGCCTCATCGTCCAGGACGTAGTTCCCGTTGAACCGCATGGTGAACCAGCGACCGACGTTTTCGAGGCTCAGCCCGATCGAGTCGTAGGTGTCGTTGGCACTGTCATCCGACGTGTACCACGTCGAGACGCCGAACATGCGGTCGAGTTCTTCGGAGTAATACCGATAACCCACACCTACGTTGCCGACCCCATCGCCGTCTTCAGTGATTGATCCCTGTAACATCAACATGAACAGGCTTTTGCCTGGGTCGATGTGTTTGGGAATCAATGCGCTGATGTCGACTTGGTCGGCATCGAAGCCAGGGCCTTGGCCCCAGGTTCCGGAGGCAAACCCCCTTGGACCGAATGGGTTGGCCACAGCCGTACCGACTGTGTTACTCATGACCACCCGCCCTGCGGCGTTGTCATTGAGGATCCCACTGGCCTGCGAGGAGGCGTTACTCTGTGCATACACCGGTGACCCCAAGGTCACGCAGCCTACCAGAGTGAATAATGTCTTCTTCAAAATCGCTTTCATCAATGCTTCCCGATCATTCGCCTATGTCAGAATGTAACGGTTATGCCGAAATTGGCAGTTATTCTGAAGGTTCGGAATTTGAGGGCTGATGAGTTGAGTTTTTTTACCCTTAAAGCGAGGGTCGGGAGCGAATAATTCGCATGCGGAGCAATTGGCGATGTTGTAAGTTGTTCTGTAGTAGTTACTTGCGGGTATCGTAAGAATCCGTAGTATCCGGTTTTTTTATTTGGTCAACCCTTTTTGCCTGTGGCGCCTATTTTGAATGTTGACTCAGGGGGAAGTCTGTTTTGTGTTTAGCCGGGAGGGTTAGGTAGGAGCGGGGTGTCTGAAGGTGCAGGGGATTAACTAGCAGTAGGGCTTCAAAAAAAAGAGTAAGTCAAGCTAATACACGTACTTAATGAACGAATCAACTTTTGAGTTTATTAAGAAATCGTTTGTGTATCACTGGTTCGGGTGTGTGGAACATGATGTAATGACCTTTGCGGGAAACGTTCAAGCCCTGCTATTTCCACTCTAATTTACCCTGCTTCCTGACAAGATTTTCGAACTGAAGGAGAATCGTAATGAAAAAAGTCGTAGCCTTTACTCTGATGTGCGCAATGAGCCTCTTCACCATTGGTTGTGGTCCTACTGACGACGATACCGCAGCACCAATCACACCCCCAGCTACCGAAGATGCTGGTTCAACTGAAGGCGGTTCTGCCGAGTAATACATTGTTCAATACCAGACATGGGGTTAAGCCCTGGCTTGGGTTCAATCCCTGGCCTGTATCGGATTGGGGTGACTAGTTATTCCGTTCAGGAATCTCCCCCCACCGGCTCAACGCCTGCTGGTTAACTGAATATTGAAAGAAGGGAGTTCGACTCAAATAGTCGAACTCCCTTCTTTTATGTTCCTCAATTTTATTGTGCCCCGTGAGCAGCTCCCATTTGGGAAGTGCAGGTATATCACTGGTTCATTCTGGTAGACACTTCGTCAGTCGAGCCTGATAATAGTGATGCTAGCTTTATTATTCAGACAAACTTCCCGTCTTCAATTTGCCTTTCGGAGGCGAGTTTCTAGATCGGGGGACGCTTCTTTATCTGTTTACGATATGAATCGAACATCCGACCCAGACCCGACTGACGAGCAGGGAAACCGTCGCGACTTCCTGACAGGCCGTTCCCTGCGCGATCGGCTGGAACGGAACGCTCGTGCTGTGGGAGAGGGATTTCTTAATGGCCTGCCCCCAGAGCCCGAAGCGGGGGCCACGTTGCGAATGGCGACACGCGCCATGGCCTGCCAGTTTGGCTTGGTGCTCAACCCAGGTGATCGCGACGTCGTCATGCCTGCCACCGATGCTCTGGAACGGGTCCATTCCCTTGAATCGCAAATGACCGTTTATCGGCCCGAGAGCGAGTTATCTCTGCTGAACGCTCAGGCAGCAGAAGAGGCCTTTGAACTGACTCCTAACCTGTATGGTTTACTCAAGCGGGGGCAGGAACTGGCAACCGAGACCGACGGCGCGTTTGATATGACGGCGGCTCCTTTTATCACACTCTGGCACATGGCCCGACAGGAAGATCGCATCCCCACGGAAGACGAAATCGCTGACGTATCTGAACGCGTGGGAAGTGATAAAATCCTGTTTGACGACGAGTCCCGCACAGTCCGCCTCAAGAAACCGGGGGTTGAGCTGAATCTCGGCGGTATCGGAAAGGGGTATGCCCTGGATGTCATTGCGGAAGATTTGCAGACACAGGGGATCGACAGCTTTCTGCTCCATGGTGGTCAAAGTACCATGTTGGCGTATGGGAACCACCATGGTCACCCCGGTTGGCCAATCGGACTCAGAAATCCTCTGTTCACCCAGCAGCGGTTGGCTACAATTTTATTAACGGATTGCGCCCTGTCGACGAGCGGATCGAATGTGCAGTTCCACCGCTTTCAGGGGAAACGGTATGGACATATTCTCGATCCCCGGACCGGTTGGCCCGTGGATGAATTACTCTCTGTAACGGTGCTGGCGCCCACGGCGGAGTTGGCTGATGCACTCTCGACAGCTTTTTTTGTCATGGGGGTCGAAAAAACCATTAAATTTTGTGATAATCATCCGAAGGTCAGTGCTATACTGATCCTCCCACCCCGTGCTGGCCGTCCGATCGATCCGATCCTCGTCAATGTGCCAGAGCATGTTTTATTTATCACTCCCCACGACTTGCCCCCTGCTGACGTATAAAATAGGGGACTTTGTGCAGCGGCCTGTCTGCTGAAGATTGATTTCAGCCTGACATTCCCACTGAACGGTCTCCCGCCATTTCTCCGTATCTGGTTTTCGTATTCCAGTAGCAAGGACAATCGGGTGAATGGGTTGAGTGATTTAACCGTGTCCAAGAGGTAAAAACACCGTGCAAAAAGTCAGATATGTTCCTCTCCTTGCGATCATTCTGCTAGTCGTCCTGCGCATGGCGATTGGCTGGCAGTTCCTTTACGAAGGACTCTGGAAAACATCGACGCAATCGACCTCCAGACCCTGGACGGCCGCCGGCTACTTAAGTAATGCCGAAGGTCCGTTCCGAGATAACTTCCGTGAGCTCGTCGGAGACCCGGATGAACTCGACTGGTTAAATGAAGAAAAAGTCAACGCCCGCTGGACCGCCTGGCAGAACCGTTTCGTGAAGCATTACGATCTCTCGGAAGATCAGCAGAAGCGACTTGATACTTTGCTCAATGGTCGGGACATGTATGCGTCCGATGCAATTGTGGAGGAACTCCCTCCCCGCGTTGCGGAATATCTTGGGGAAAACGATTGGTCCAAGTTCTTTACATTCAATAAAGATCAGAAACGCCTCGAAGTCGATGGCGAATGGCACATGACTCCTGCAGAACGCGCCCGTCTGATCTGGCTGGCAGGACTCGAAGAGATGGATCCTCCTCCGTTGACTTCGGGAGCCTTCAAGTACAACGTGATTACCATCAGTGATGATGGAGAAAAAATAGAGAGCGAAACCGTAGAGGAACCGACCGAAACGCAAATCGCTTTTGCTCGCGCTCTCGATCAGGTTTATGATCGTCAGGCCCGACTTGGATTCCGCGAACGCCTGAAAGGGACCTTGAAAGCGGATCCCGAAATGGTGGGGCCGCTCTACGCGACCAAAATTAAAGATGAAGAAGGAAAAGACGTTCGTTTTGAAGAACGTCTGCCGGGTAGCTCAGAGCAATACCAGGATCTCCTCGGTCGCTTCGAGCAGATGCATGCTGACGCCACGCTTGATTACAACTGGGTGCATCTCGATTACGAAAAAACAAAGATGTTGGAGCAAAAGGCGAAAGCGCTCGGCCCGATTAAATCACTCGATTCTGAACTGCGTACTGCCGCGATTAAACTCGTTTCTTTAGATCAACTCAGCAAAGGCCCTGTTAGCCCTGATCCGGAGCCCGTTCAAACGCAGGACTTCCTCGTCATTACTGGTTTACTGGTTCTCGGTTTCTGCCTGGTAGCGGGATTGTTCACCAAACTGGCAGTCCTGTTGGGGGCGGTGATGGTCCTTTCGTTCTACCTGGTGATGCCTCCCTGGCCGGGGGTTCCTCAAGTACCGGGACCAGAGCATAGTTTCGTCGTGAATAAGAACCTCATTGAAGTCTTCGCTCTGCTGGCCATCGCTGCCTTCCCGACCGGACGTTGGTTTGGTATCGACGCTGCATTCTTTGCACTTTTTCGAAAACAGAAAACGAAAGCGACGACGACCTCTGTGAAAACAGAAACCGATTCTTCCAAGGCCGCAGCGGCCACTTAACACTTGGGCATCTCGCTCAGATGCTAACGGAATAAAATTAAATACTGCCGGCAGTCGCTCAGCAGCATTCATAAAATAAAACTCGACTACTACAACTAACCTCAGCTCATCGCGGGGAGATAAACATGTTATTAACACCGGAACAGGAAAAAATTGGCAGCGACAACTTCGATCAGGTTGTCGGGCAGTCCCGTCGTGATTTCATCAAAGGGGCGGTTGCCTCAGCGGCAGGAATGGGAGCTGTCTACTTCGGCTACGAAGAGCTGAAAGGGGAACGCGTCAAAACCGCCATCGTCGGTACAGGCGATGAAGGAAACGTCCTCATTACCCAGCACCCTGAAAAATACATGGACATCGTTGCCATTGCCGACCTCCGTCCCACCAACCGGGATCGGGCGTTCAAAGGGGACGGTAACGAGCACCGCATCGGTCTGGTCAAAAAACTGGGCGCCGAAAACGCCGAAAAAATTCAGGTGTTTAGTAATCACCGGGAGATGCTGGCCAAAAAAGACGAACTCGGTATCGAGTTGGTCATCATTGCTGTTCCGCTGAACCAGCATGCTCCCATTGCGATGGAATGCCTCGACGCTGGGCTGCATGTTCTGTCTGAAAAGCTGATGGCTCATAACATCACCGAATGCAAAGAGCTGATCCGCAAAGCCAAAGAGGATAATCTGCTTTACGCTGTGGGTCACCAACGTCACTACAGCGTGCTGTACGACAATGCCAACCACCTTGTCAAAGAAGGTCATCTCGGCACCATTAAATACATCCGTGCCCAGTGGCACCGGAACAACAGCTTCCCCGGTCGCGACAGTTGGCGTAAAAGCATTCCTTCTGCGGACGCGAAAGCCGTAACAGATGAAACTGCCCAGGAGTTCGGTTACGAAGACTTGAACCAGCTCGTCAACTGGCGTCTGTTCAATTCGACCGGTGGTGGATTGATGGCCGAATTGGGGAGCCACCAGTTGGACGCCGCCAGTATTTTTCTCGGCAAAGTTCATCCGATTGCGGTTCAGGGCTACGGTGGAAAGAACTTCTACGGTGTTCCCGGAGTAGGTCCTCAGGACAAATGGGATGACGATCGCGAAATCGATGACCACATTTACGTGACCTTCGAATTCCCCGGCCCGACTTACTACAAAGAAGGTTCGGATACCGAGATCAACAACGAACGCGATATCTGTATCGTCACTTATTCCTCGATGAACACCAATCGCTGGGAACCTTACGGCGAAGCGGTCTTCGGTTCTCGTGCAACGCTCATCATGAAAACGGAAAAAGAGGCGCTGCTTTATAAAGAAGCCAGCCCGACCAGTGGTGGTGGAATTGACACTCGTCTGTGGCTTGTCGAAGGCAAATCAGGTGGCGGCGTGATGGATTCCTACGAAACGACTGCGGCACCTAAAGCAGTCGATACCAAAGTGACGGAAGTCAGCCGCGGTTACACCGAAGAGATGGAGCACTTCTGCCACTGTATCCGGACCAATAACTTTAAAGGTCCTAAAGAGGGTGGGCTAAAATGTAACGGTACCGTTGCCATGGCCGACGCCATTATGGCGATCACCGCTAATCTGGCGATGAAACATAAAATCCGCATCGAGTTCAAAAAGGAATGGTTCGATCCCGAAAGTGATGCCACTCCCGAAGCTGACTTTGCCAACTACGGCGAAACATCTCATGCCTGATTTGGCATTGCTTGATTTGGCATAACCTGTTTCAGCTTCGCCTGATTAAGGCCTGCTTAACTCTGAAAAGCACGAACGCACCACAAGTTCCTGACCTGTGGTGCGTTTTCCATTTCAGAACGTTGCGAAAGCCATTACAGTTTGCGAGTGACTTGTCCGTTTAATTTCAACACCGCGCACTCGATACAGAGTTGGCTTTCAGCCGGCGACGAATGCCCCGGTGTCCAGATGATTGAAAAATCAGAATATAAAAAGAGGATTCCCCCCGTGGCGAGAACCGGTAAAGCGAGTTTGATGGTCATCTTTGTGACGGTCTTTATTGACCTGCTTGGTTTTGGCATCATCATGCCGCTGCTTCCGCGATACGGAAAACATTTTATCGTTGATGACGCGAGCGGTTTCAAATTGGGACTGCTGATGGCGTCGTTCTCGGCGATGCAGTTTCTGTTTGCCCCCATCTGGGGACGTGTTTCCGACCGGGTCGGTCGCCGTCCGATTCTGATGCTGGGGCTGGCGGGATCGACAATATCATACGCTCTCTTTGGTCTGGCAACCGGTTGGGATCCGGATACAGTTGTCCTGGGGCTATCACCATTGGCTTGGTTGTTTGCGACTCGAATCGGAGCGGGGATTGCCGGGGCGACTATTCCCACGGCACAAGCTTATATTGCCGATGTCACTGACATTAAAAATCGAGGCAAAGGAATGGCAATGATCGGTGCCGCCTTCGGTATTGGATTCACCTTCGGGCCACTGATCGGAGCCTTTTCAGTGGGAGATAATCCCGAAGCTCCGCCCAGTTCCATGCCGGGTTATGTCGCCTCAGCGATGTCTGGTCTCGCGCTGCTGTTTGCTTTTTTCAAACTTCCAGAATCGCTCAATCCGGATTCTAACGCCGTCCACCGAGGCTGGTTGAATGTGAGTGCTTTGATTCCCGCCATTACGCGTCCTTCGATTGGCCCCATTCTGCTGACCATTTTTCTGTCAACCGTCGCCTTTGCTCAACTCGAATCGACCTTAGCCCTGTTAACCGAACATTTCGGCTTGAGCCAACAGGATAACTTTTATGTTTTCGCTTACATTGGCGTCTTACTCATGCTGAGTCAGGGGTTACTGATTCGCCGATTGCTGCCTCGTGTCGGTGAGAAACGGATGGCCATTGCCGGAGTGTTCATGATGGTGGCCGGTCTGCTCGCTATTGGCTGGATTGCCGAAGGGGGAACCTTAACGCAGATGTATCTGATTCTCCCGCTGAGCGTCATCGGTTTTTCAGCCTTGAATCCTTCCATTCAATCACTGCTTTCGCTGCGAAGTGCCGAGTCGGACCAGGGGGGAATTCTGGGGATTGGGCAGAGTATGTCCTCCATCGCCCGTATCCTCGGACCGATCATCGGTATTGTGCTGTTCGAGTCGGAAGTCACATTTCCGTACTGGTGCAGTGCAGGCATTATGTTCCTCGCCGGTCTGCTGGTCTTGTTCATTAAACCTGCCCGCTCCGAAGACGTTGGCACTCCCGAACCGGTTGAACCCGTCGAGGCGACCTGAAACCGGTCTGCCCGCGTCTGAGAAATCAGCTCAGACCGCCAACATCCGGACTGATCGCATTCTGTCGGAAAAAGATGTTCAAAAGAGACGTGTTGGGCGGGTTCTTTCCCGGATATCGCCTCGACACGTTTTGGAAAAACTTCTATAGTCCCGCCTTCTGACAGCTGCCCAACGGTCGCCTGCCCCTGTTTTTACACGAAGTGGAACAGGGGAGTGTAAGTCTAAATCATTGTTGGTTATGGGTTTATGTCTGCTGGTTTGTTGTCGGGCCGGTCACTGTTTCGAACTCGTTTTAACTGCGTAGGATACGCGGCGACGAGTTCGCTTGGGCATTTTTCAGTTGAAAAAACTGCTTAAAATGTCTCCCGATCGGGAAGGGATTCCAAAAAGTTCACATGGCGGAAGGAACCGCTCATCATAATCGGGGATATTAAACCGGTGAAAACTCTACAGACTTCGCTCGTACTGTTGGCAACTTTCCTCACTGTGGGATGCCAATCGTCACCGTTCAACAGCTTTCGCAGCGCCAGTTGGTCGCAAAAAGATGTTGCGGAAAAAGAACTGATGGAACTCACGGAAAATGCTCCGCAGGGTACACCGAAATCCGCAAAGCCGGGCCCCATCGCCGAGCATGAACAGGACTCGAAAAAGTCTTCCGCGGTGAGCGATATTCAGCTCGCTTCGGCAGAATTTCCGATGGAGAGCGATACGTCGCTGGCCAAAGCGGCGACCTCCGATGTCGATAAGCTGCTCCGCGAAGGACAAGCATACGAATCTGCCGGTGATTTTGATCAGGCAAAACAAGTCTATAAACAAGTACTGGCATCGCAGCCGGTTAACTCTCGGGCTCATCATCGTTTGGCTGTTCTGGCTGACTTACAGAAAAACTATACCGAAGCCGAACAACATTATCGTCAGGCCATGCTGGATAGCCCGCTCGATCCTGAATTGCTCAGTGACCTGGGTTATTCGTACCTGTTACAGAATCGATATTCCGAAAGCCAGTCTTACCTGACACAAGCGGTTCAGATGGCACCAACCCACACGCGTGCGGTTAATAACCTGGGATTGCTTCATGCAAAACAGGGACAATACGATCAGGCTTTAGCCATGTTCCGTAAAACCGGAACAGAATCGGAAGCACAGATGAAATTGTCATCGATCGCTCCCGGTTATACGGCAGGAAATAACCAAGCTGTCGCCTCGAATAATTCGGCACCACAGAACAACTCCGGCGTGGTTAATGCAAATGCTCAAGTAGTCTCTCAGGCACCCGTCGGTATGAACCCGTTCACCCAATTCACGCCTCAGGCATCGCAGAATACACAAGCCATTCCCACCACTCAGTTGAACGTCAACAACACGGTACCCGCAGCGATTCCGGCTCAATTCGGTTCGAATTCGTCGCAACAGGATTTCCAAACGATGGCGCCAGTGCCGCAGCGCCAAAATCTGGCTGTCGCGCCTTCCACTAACGGAAATGCACCGACAACCAATGAAGCGAACTACAACGGGCCCAGTGCCAATTCGCAGAATGCCAACGTGATGCAAAGCAATTACACGGCACAGCCTCAACCAAACGGGAACGCCACTGACCAGCATCAACCTCACGTGTTTGGTGCTGCATCCAGTAAAGAAATTGTTTCCGCACCCATCAGCAACGGTGCGTCTAACAACGCCAATACTTTACCGAACGGAGCTCGCGTCCCCTTTGTCTTCGGAGCGGAGTCCGCCAGCACGAACAATCAGCAAGCGAACCAGCAGCCTAATCAGGCGACAGCTTTCAATGGGAACATCAATCAGAATAGCGTGACCAATCAGAATCAAATACCAGCAGGTGGTTCGCAAAATATTGCTCAGGCAAACTGGAGTCAGGGACAAGGAGCGAATGCTCAGCTTCAATCACAGCCACAGTACAACGGAATGATAAACGGGCAGGGAGTTCAACCCGTGAATTACAATACCGCGAACAATGGAATGGCGAACAGTGGAATGGTTCCAAACAATTCCACCGATCCTGGTTCCGTTCTGCCACTCAATCAAATGAATTCTGCCACAAGCAACGCATTGCCATCTATTAATCCCGGAACCGAGAATCAAACCGGTTGGGGAATGTCTCCTGCCACGAATGGCATGCCGACGGTCAACGGAATCAATACTGCCAATGGCATCAACAACGGAACCGGCAACTTGCAGGCACAGACCCAGCAATACGATGCCTGGGGAAATCCCATTCCATCGAACATGTTGAATAATGCGAATCAACAACAACCGCAGGTCTTTCCTTCGACTCAAGCGATGATGCCGCAGAATCAAGTGTTCAATCCGTCAGCCGGACAATACCAGAACGGTGCTGCTGCTCAGAATGGTCAAGCGTATCAGTACCCACAGCAATCACAGCCAGTCATTACACCCGGTTCCAATAACAGGAATGCCTACAGCGGACAGAATGAAACCGTCCGTTTTTAATCGATAGCATTCTTTATCAGAGCAGGGCAGTTACTTTAAATCGCCCGCTCCAACCAGTATAGAAGAGGGAGCCAGGTTCTTTTGCCCCTTGTTCTCTATCCTGTCGATTGAAGTCTGATGTCTGTTGATCCCGATCAGGAGTTAATTCCCGACCGCAAAAAGCGAGTGCGGCGGATTATCACTCAGCTTAAAAAGCGATACCCCGAGGCTGAGTGCGCCCTGTTTCACGACGGGCCATTCCAATTATTGGTCGCAACGATTCTCTCGGCTCAATGCACAGACGAACGCGTCAACATGGTGACGCCGATCTTGTTTGCGAAGTATCCCACCGCCGAAAAACTGGCGGTCGCAACCCAGAAAGATGTCGAGGAAATTGTACATTCGCTCGGCTTCTTTCGAGCCAAAGCCGCCAACCTGCGAGGCATGGCGCAAGCCGTCGTTGCCGAACACGACGGAGAAATTCCCCAGGATCTGGCCGCCCTTGTCGCGCTACCGGGCGTCGGTCGCAAAACAGCAAATGTAGTTCTGGGAACCGCATTCGGGATTCCGAGTGGCGTCGTCGTGGATACACATGTGAAACGGATCTGCAATCTGCTCGGCCTCACCCGTAGCAAGAACCCCGAGATCATCGAACGGGAACTGCAGGAGATCGTTCCCCGGAAGGAATGGATCGAATGGTCGCACCGTCTCATTCATCATGGTCGCCAAATCTGCATCGCCCGCAGACCACAATGTCCGGAATGCCCCCTGTTGAAAAACTGTCCTCGAGTGGGACTTGGACCGTTGAATAAGTAGGGAAGGTCACTCGCGATTTGAGCGGCATCACTTCCAGAAAACGTCTACCCGATCCAAAATTGGTTGCCGCTCTTCGGATGAATCGAGTTTGATTTCAAACTGAACTCCTTTTCCCGCGGGAAGCGTGGACAGGTCGAGCGACGCCGCTTTGGCTTCAATGATTTTTGAGAAGCCCGGTTTGCTTTGATACTCTTCTCTAACCGTCTGCCAGTCGGTCCATTGGTCGATGTTACCATCTCCATCGACATCAACACCTCCGCGTGCGGTGACTCCATTCGTCCATGGTCCACTGCTGATGAAACTATCGGACCGTTGCACAAAAAGATAGAAGTTCCCTTCCGCAAAACCAACGGAAGGATCCGGATGGAAACCGGTGGCAATTGTGCCACCCCAGGTGAACCGCGTCTTTAATGATTTGCTGAACCAGTAGGCGAGACCGATTTCGCCATCATGTGGATGATAATCGCAGAAGAGATAATAGTACTCGCCCACTTTGATCAGGGTGTAGTCGCCAAACGCGTCCTGAGGTCCGTCATGGATTTCGTATTCGTACGGAATCTCGCTGGTGGGGTGCAGGTAGTGACCAATCTTCCCCGTCGGTTTCGCGCGGACATCAATTGGGGCTGGGTATTCATGGGGAGTAAAACCGTGGATTCCATCCAGACTTTCAGTATGCCCCGCTAACGGAGAATCCCAACTGTGCGTCCGCGCGTTGAGTGGGCTCCAGTCTTCGTAAAAGAGATGGAAGCTTCCGTCCTCATCACGAATAATTCCGGAGTCCGAACCATGAGAAGGATCGGCGAAGACTTTCCCCAGGTCCTGATGTTCGGGAGTGGTTAGGTCGTTATCGAGAATCAGGTGCGGGTCTTCATCGTTCGGGGCATCGTAGTAAATATAAAATGTTCCATTCGCATACTCGGCAGTGGTCACCCAGTCACGACCGATTACATCCGGGTAGTGGGTCCAATTTTGCATGTCCGTGCTGTGCCATGCGCCATAGACGCCACCCCCTCGGGTGGCATTCAGGTACCAGTAATTCTTATCACCTGCAGGAATGAATATGGCCGCGTCTTTTCCTCCGGCAGGGCCCAGATTGGATTCGCTCTTCCAGCCTGTCCATCCAGGTGGTTGAGTGAACTCGATGCGGTCGAGTTGCCGAGGAGATTCACTCTGTTTCAGTTGACTCCGGAAAAGTGTTTTCTCTCCGGTAGGCACCAGTTGCCCCTGATTCACTTCCAGACCCTCGGCACTCTCCGTGGCGGCTTTCCATTCGTCAGTGCTTTTCACAGTCCATTTCGGAGTCTCCCTGGGTGGATTCGCGTGACTAACCGTCATTTTGAGCCCCCACCAACAGAGTGGGACGAGAATGCAAATGCACCGGGTTGAATTCAGGAGAGTGATCATGTTTGGGGACTTTGAGAGAAGTTTTCGCCTTAATAAACAGTGCCGGAGAGATGCCGGCAAATATCTATCATAAGAGGAAACATTTAAGAAAATCCAGAATCAATCCGAAATCTCTCCGTTTGGCCAGTTTGTGGAGAGAATAGCTCGACAGCAGTTGGGGCTCTGGGTAGAGTGAACGGAAATCAGCAGGATGGACTGGTTCGATTTGCAGCCGCAGGATTAAACAACTCAGCCAACCCGATTATTTAGAAACTGGTCAGACAGTATGTTTCTCTCCGTTTGGTTACCGTTTATTTCGCCTCGTAAATCCCGTCTCGGTACGCAGCGCCGTTCGCAGCAGCTATACCGGAATGCTCCCTCAATCGGGACGGTTGAGCATCTGGAAGATCGTACGCTTCTGACGAACTTCTTCGGACTGGAAGGAGGATTCCTCGCCGATGTGTACGATCACATTTCCACCGTCGAACGGGGCAATGAAACCACCGAACAACAAGCATCTCATCAGAGCCTGATTGAAACCGCTAGCGGTCTGACCGGCTTCTCCCATTCCGAAGTGGGAAGCGTTCTGGATGATCTCGAAAAATACTACTCCAAAATTGAAGCCCGCTACGGCGACGTCCTTCGCACCATCTTCGGTGAAAGACCCGACGATGACGATGGCTCATCTGAGTCTCCTGAAAACACTGCTCCTGAAGCAATCGACATTTCTGATCAGGTTGTGACGATTCAGACTGACTTCAGTCTGGATACTTCCACCGCATTTGAAGATGCCGATGAAGACGACACATTAACTTTCGAAGTGACTTGGGATGACGCCCCCACTTTACCCAACTGGGCTAACTTCGATACCGATACCGGCATCTTAAGCGGAACCCCCGGAACCGCTGACCTAGGACAGTTTACCGTGGGAGTCACCGCCACGGATGAAGCAGGCGAATCCGCTTCTACTTCCTTCTCCTTAACTGTTCAGGTTTCTCCGAACGTCGTCATTGGTGACGCCACTTACAATGAAGAAGATGGCGCTGGAAACATGACCTTCGACGTCTCGCTTGATTCTGCTGCGAGCGAGCGAATCACGCTGACGTTGAGCACTGTTGACGGAACTGCCGTAGCGGGATCGGACTACACCTCAACGACAACTCAGGTGACATTCGAAGCGGGAGAAGTCTCGAAAACCTTTTCCGTTCCCGTTCTATCCGATGATGTTCCTGAACTGAGTGAATCATTCACCGTCGTTGTCGACTCTGTTGACGAAGGTACTGTTGCCGACTCCAGCGACACTGGCACGGGCACCATCACTAATGATGATCCTGTTGCCTTGAGCATTGAAGTCGATGACGATTCGGTTATTGAATCGAACAATATCCTTGTGACCAACAAACCGACCGTGACGATACGGGGAAACACGCAGCCTGGTTCAACGGTAACAGTCGCAAAAGACAATGATGGTGTTTTTAATGATGGCACCACCAACGCTGATGCGGATGGAAACTTTCAGTTGGAAGTGCCACTCTCGCATACTGATGCCAACCTGGGTGTAAACAACTTATTTGTTCGAAGTACGCTTGGTGAGGTTTCCAAAACCGAATCGCTAGATATCCACTATTCGATCGGGACAGTCGTTCGAATCGAATCCAATCTGGGTGACTTTGACATCGAACTCCTGGATGATGATGCTCCTAAATCAGTGGAAAACTTCAAAAGCTACTTCGCCGCCTACGCCGGTTCGACCATCCATCGAGCCATTGACGGGTTTATCATTCAGGGAGGCGGATTCGATTTCGATGCGACTACTCAAGGGCTGGTTTCAATTCCGACCAACGACCCTGTTGAAAACGAGTTCATTGCCAAAAACTCCAACGTTCGCGGTACTTTGTCCACGGCATTGCAGTCGGGTAACATCGACAGCTTCAGCAGCGGTTGGTTCATCAACACGGTTGATAACCTCTTCCTGGATAATGTCCCGCACACGGTGTTCGGTCGTGTGATTGGTGATGGCATGGACGTCGTGGATGCCATTTCTAACGCAGACTCGATTAACTTGAACGGAGTTTACGACGGCACTGCTTTTGCGACAGTCCCGCTCGTTAATTACACTCCCTTCACCGACAGCATCGACGGACTGGTTTCCATTGTCGCCGGGTCAACCACATTGACCGGAGTGAACACTCAGTTCCTCACGCAATTACAGAATAGCTTTGGTTCGATCCCCGGATCAGCGATTCGAATTGCGGGTGAAGAATTTGTTGTCGCTTCAGTTGTGAGTGATACGGAGCTGCGACTCAACCAAGCCCACACAGCCGGAGCTACGAATGTTGAAGCCGATATTCACGCACTCCCTTCTGAAGAGAATCTCGTGCTGATCAGCCAGTTCGATATCCTCCTCGCAAGTGCTGCGAACCAAGCTTGATCGAGCGTTCGTTTTCGATGATGTACAGAAAAGGGCTGGGCTCAGATGCTGTTTTATCCGTATCTGCATCCTGTTCGGAAACTGGTACGAAGCGGAATCGATCTCTGTTTCCCACCAATTTGTCCCAGTTGCTACGAAGCCCCCGCACCGCGTAGAGCAACGGACAAGGTGTCGACGCCGGCGCAGCTTTGTCAGAAGTGCCAACGGGAATTGGCTCCTGCTCTACCTTATCGTTGCCCTTGCTGTTCCGCTCCAGTTGGCCCCCATGCGCAGCATAAAGATGGCTGTCCTTTCTGTCGGAAAGAGAACTTTCGGTTTCAGGAAGTTCTGTCGCTGGGAGTCTACGAAGGAAAACTTCGGTCCGCTGTGCTTGCAGGCAAAGAATCAAATGGGCAACCACTCGTTACAGCACTCTCGACTTTACTCTGGGAGCGCGAACAACAGCGGCTGGCGAGTTTTGATCCCCAAGCGATTTGCATCGTGCCCAGACACTGGACGAAAGATCTGCAGCATCTCGACTACGCACCCCTCAATATCGCGAAGCAATTGAGTTCGTGCCTGCGGATCCCCATTTGTTCAGGCTGGCTCAAGCGGACGTCGCGTCGACAGGATCAGGCACGTTTGAAAAGGACGGCCCGTTTAAAGAACTTGAAAGGGGCCTTCCGGGCGAAAATCCCCAGACGACGACAACCCATTTCCCGAGTTTTGTTGGTCGACGACGTAATGACAACCGGAGCCACCGCCAACGAATCGACTGCCGCTCTCAAGCAGGCCGGTGTCGACGAAGTCATGGTGGCCGTGCTGGCCCGTGGACTTGGGAAATAGTTCACAAAGTAAACTCACGCAGAAAATTCACCAAGTCAAAAACTCCCAATCCGCAGTAAGTTTGGAAAAGGGAGAACAGGCCGGAACCAGGCTGCAGGTTCTCGCAACTGGTAGTCGACCTCTATATTCTGTATAACTTGATTCTATAATGCCTCAGTATTACTCAACTTAACAACCGCGCTCAGTGTTGTTTCAAACCCTGTTGTTTCAAGCTGTATTGTTTCAAACTGTGGGGAATTCATCCCCGGGATACCTAAACTCATGTCGGAAACCGATTCGGATACTTCTCCTGAAGAGCCCGAAGAGAAGAAAAAATGGTCGATTCGCAAAGAACCGGCTGTTCAGTTTCTGCTGCGCGGCTTGGCGATCAGTCTCCCGTCCATCCTGACGATTGTCATTCTGATCTGGGTCTTGAATGGGATTAACACTTACATCATCCAGCCAACTAGCTACGCTGTGCAGTGGTCGCTGGCTCAGTTCGTCGACAATTCCGTCAAGACCGATAACCTGCTGATGGTGACCGGCCAACCTGAAATTGACTACTGCGGAGATAATTATCTATGGGAAGCCGATGCCGCCAAGAGATTGAATGAATGGTTTCATAAAACTCTGCCTGACTCCAAAAACGCATTGAACTTGCGTCCGCAAATTTACCAGACTCAACTGAATGCGATCTTTGGTCGAGAGAACTGGCAAAAAGCGATTTTTGTTCCTGTTGGCAAGCGGGAATGGGCTGTTCCCTATACCGATTATCAACTCGCTGCGCAGACGGTTCCTCTGCGGGACATGCCCGTAACGACGTCCGGGATTTATGCACTCGTCGTGGCAGACCAATACTTCGGTGGGTGGGCAAACCTAACTTTCGTGATGGTGGTTTTACTGGTTGTGGCGCTCTACTTCCTTGGGCGTCTCGTTACGGCTCAACTTGGAAACTGGGCGGTACGCAAAGTCGAAACATCCATCTTGGGACGGGTTCCGATCATCAGCAACGTCTACTCCTCCGTTAAACAGATCACCGACTTTCTCTTCACGGAACGATCTGTGGAATACAGCCGGGTCGTGGCGATTGAATACCCACGTAAGGGGATCTGGTCGATCGCGCTCGTCACGGGCGAAGGGATGCTTAAAGTGACTGCCGCAACCAGTGAACCGATGGTAAGTGTTCTTGTCCCCAGTTCTCCGATGCCGGTGACTGGTTACACCATGATGGTCCCTCGCAGTACGCTGGTCGATTTGAATATCAGCATCGATCAGGCATTTCAGTTCTGTATTTCCTGTGGCGTGCTGGTTCCCGAAACTCAAAAAGTAACCCCCGAGGCGCTCCAGCGCGAAATGAACCGACGATTTACGAACACCAGCCATCACATAACCATTTCGCCTCCTCCCGCGAGCCAAACCACCCCGGTCGACTCCGATGCCGTTCCTCAACCGAACCTGATACAATCAGGGGATGAGGAAACGCCCCCAAATCCAGAGGCTGAATCACCTCAGGACAAACCGGCCGATCCTACCTCTCCCGAATAGCCTTGCTCTCTTTTGCTCAGGACCATCGACACTGTGACTGCCTCCACTATTCGCATCGCCACTCGCGCCAGTCAACTCGCGCTTTGGCAGGCCGAGCATGTCGCCGCACTACTTCGCGCTGCTCATCCCGATCTGAATGTTGAAATTGTCCATATCAGTACCATTGGCGACCGCGATCAGACAGAACCCCTGGCCAACATGGGAGGGCAGGGAGTCTTCACGCGGGAAGTTCAACATGCTTTGCTCGATAACCGGGCCGATGTCGCCGTTCACAGTCTGAAAGATCTTCCCACCCAGTCGGCAACCGACGAATTGTTCCTTGCCGCAATTCCCGCTCGCGAAGAAGTTGCTGACGTCCTTGTCTTACCTGCAGACTCCGATCAACAAGCCGATCTGGATTCGCTTCCCGAAGGGGCGCGAATCGGCACTGGTTCCATGCGGCGTCAGGCGCAATTGCTGCATTATCGTCCTGATTTTCAGGTCAGTTCGATTCGCGGTAACGTTGAAACTCGTCTTCGTAAACTGGACGAAGGTGAATACGATGCCATCGTCCTGGCTGCCGCCGGTTTGAAACGACTCAAACTGGAAAACCGCATCTCCCTCAAACTTGGTCCGCCACTGATGCTGGCCGCTGTCGGACAAGGGGCGTTGGGACTGGAATGTCGCACCAGCGATCAGGCGACTCGCGATTATCTTGCCGCGCTCAACGAACCCTATACCTCAGCCGCCGCAACCGCCGAACGGGCGTTGCTCAATGAACTGAAAGCAGGTTGCCACGCGCCAGTCGGAACTAACAGTCACCTTGCCGAAGACTCGGGCCAACTGATGCTCGAAGGAGTTGTCCTCAGCACCGACGGCAAACAACGCTTATACGGTAAAGCGACAGCCTCTATGACCGATGCCGAGCAACTCGGTCGCCAACTCGCCCAGGGACTTCTCGACCAGGGTGCCGCTCCGCTCATTGATGTGTGAGCCAGTTTTCAACTTGTATCAGTGTTTCAATAAACACTCCCCAAGGGTGTCACACAAAGCGGGGAATGCTCTATCGTTGAGAATAGTTCACTACGATTCGTAAGCGGGTAAGCTGAATTAATTTGCTTCTGCTTCCTCTTCAATACGATTTCTCTCAAAGAACCAGATCACGCCAAACAAGACAGCCAGCGACACGTACCCAATCAGGATTCCATACCCGCGAAAAACATAAATACCCTCAGGCGGGGTTTGATGAATCAACAGATAGTCGATGATGTTCCCACTCAGTTGATATGTGTGAATCAAACCGATCCCTGTTAACAACGCTGCCAGTGTGCTCCATATGGTAGCGGCCCCGAACTGGCGTTTGATCAGGCAGGCGGCCATCGCCGAGAGAATCATGCATGTGAAAATATATCCTCGTTCCATGACGAGCAAGCCGTTCAAAAGGAACCCGTTCACATCGAAGTCCCGGTTCTGTTCCAGAACCTCCTGCATGGTGGCGACGCCTTCTCCCGTAAAACTAAGAGCAAAGAATGTTCCCATGACAGCGGTCGCGCCCCAGGCGGCTATCGCTGGAAACAGGCCCATGGCAACGGCGGGGGCGTCTTCCAGAGGAGTGGCCTGAAATGCCTGAGCCGTAATAATGATGCCGATCCACAGCACAATCGCAATTCCCGCTTCAAGCGGTATGATGTTTTGAATAAGGCTTGCCACGCCAGTCAGGCAGATCACAGTGAAGACGATTCCATTCAGGACCGAATAACCTGCCCGGGCTCCCAGCGCTTTCCAACCCGGATGACCGATGTAAATTGTCGTGGGAAAACAACTACCGAAACAGGCACCGACGATACTGCCGAGTCCATTCACGGCCATTGATGAACCCGTCGAATAACTGTCGCCCGCCGCTTCGGCCGATTCAACATTCTGCATGCTTCCCAGAACATTGAACAAGCCCATCGGGACGATGACAGAAAGGTAACCGACCCAGTTATTGTTTTTCGATAGTAATTCCCAAATCTCCTGTCCGTAAAACTGAGGCAGATAAAAGCCGACTTTCTCAATCGAGTTTGAAATCGCCCCCGAATCCATCGCTGGTCCTGCGAGAGCAGTAGGTAATACATTGGGGAGGACCCACGCGGTGATAGTTCCGATTAAGACCGCCAGTAATCCCGCCGGCAGACCGAATGGAAATCGATAATGGCTGAAGTAACCCAGCATGATGATTCCCAGTGGGAGCATGGCGACGAGAGGGCGTTGATAAATCTGGAGAGCAAAGGTCATCGCAATGAATCCAATTGCAATACCGGCCAATGTCGACAGAAGCGCAGCACGAGGGGTGGTCTTGCGGATTTTTGAACCGACGAAGCTTCCAAAGAATTCGATGATGCCACTTCCCAAACAGGCAACCAGCCCCATCTTCCAGGCCAGGTCGGCATCCAGCGTACTGTCGTAAACGGGCTTCATGACAAACAGCACGTAGATAATCACCGACGGAGTATTGATTCCATACGGTAATGCAGTGACATCATCTCGGCCAGTTTGCTTTGCCAGTCGCCACGCCTGCCACGCATAGAACAAATTCCCCACCAGCAAACTCATTGCGATTCCGGGAAGAATGGCGTGGGTCAGTAATTCGGAATCTGGGGTGATTCCACACAGGCCAAGCAGCGAGAAGATCAGAATCAACTGCACCAGGTTGTCGATGAACAGACCGAAAAAACCGTCGAGGTCACCTTTGCAGAAGAGGGGCAGGCGTTTCATGAAGGGGGCCGATCAGGATAAGATATGGGAAACACGCGGCGAGACCGTTTCCTCAGGAGTTTTAGATCTCGATAATACTCTGCAGACGACGTAAACTCAAAGGGACGCGTAGTCGATCTGTCCGCACCTCCGTCACGATATCTCGAACTTGAAATCAGGAACCCATTCGTTGCTTGAATCGACGCCCAATTTATTACAACCCCACGACCGCTGGATGCAGTTGGCCCTCAATCAGGCACGCATGGCCTTCGAACAAAAAGAAGTTCCGGTTGGCGCCGTGATTGTGTACAACGAACAAGTCGTCGGAGAAGGGCACAATATGCGGGAGACTTTGCAGGACCCCACGGCCCACGCCGAGATGATTGCCATCACCCAGGCAGCGGAGACGCTTGGTTCATGGCGTCTGCTTGACTGCACTCTCTATGTCACGCTCGAACCTTGTCCGATGTGTGCGGGAGCGCTGGTGCAATCCCGGATCCCCACGATCGTCTATGGTGCCACCGATCCCAAAGGAGGCGCCTGTCACACGCTCTACCAGATCACCGACGACAGCCGGCTCAATCATCGAGCGAGCGTTCTCGGTGGAGTGCTGCAGGAAGAATGCCGGTTCCTGTTACAGGACTTTTTTGCGCAACAGCGGGCGCTGGGAAAGAAGTAAGGCGACTATGTCCAGCAACCGCCAGCTTCCATTTCACCGGCATCTCTTTTTTGCCTGGCACATCACAATCGCCGTTTTGTGGATGCTCTTCAGCGTGGCATATATTTGGAACGGAGCGGAAACGAAATACACGCCCGGTCGGTTGTTCGGCTACGCGCTAGTGGTGGCCTGCCACTATGTCTTCGTTTCAGCCTTCTTGAACTTTCGCTACTTGCAATCTGCCGATCCTGAGATCGAGGACATGCTCCGTCGCACCCAACATCGGCAGCTGAACTATCGACGACTCTATCTACGAGTGGGGCTGCTGGCGGCAGGCACGTTTTTCTCCCTGCTGCTAATCGTATGGGGACTGTTGCAGCTGGCTGATACCAAACCGGACGGCGGTATCTTAACCCTCCTAGTTCTGGGAACGATCGGGTTGCAGTTTCTGGCATTCAAGGTCGTTCGCATAAAAACGGCTATTCGTTTTCTGCAGGAGAAACTGGAGCAAGCTGAATAGGAACACTGGCCGGATTGGAAATGCCATCCTCCGTCAAGAGGTGGTAAAAGGTCAATCCATTAATTTCTCGTTGCTGCGAATTCGGTGGCGCCAATTGCACCGGGCCCTGGACAGGGGCTTGCACTGGGATCGCTCGAGAAGTGATTAACTTCTCCAGCTCTGCCACGCGTGCTTCTAATTTCTGAACTCGTTTTTTCAAATCCTGTTCTTGCTGCTGCGGTGATTTATCTTGCCCCCAGGTCGGCATCGCCACAGCGAGGCCCAGAAACATTGTTCCGATGACGACAGCACCAATAGCATTAGACCGGTTGGATGACAGAGCCATGCGAGAATTCTCCAGAAGGAAAAAGTGCAGTTGAGATAGCACCAGTTTCGCATTGATCACAGAATAGATCAATAGAAATCCCAATCACTCCTCTGCCTTCTCGTGCAGTCGCTGTTGTCGTTTCCAAGTCTTGAAGCAGACGATCAATACCACCCAGAACCCGAGTAACCCCCACAGCCAAGGGGCAACTTCGTCATTCCACCATTCAGAGAAGATTGCAGGAATCAGCAGAAAAATGCATAAAATGGGAACGCCATACAGAGCGGTGTGTTTGAGTTGTTTCCGGGAGGGTTCGGGAGTCGAGTTCATCTTATTCGCTTCCTCTCTGATCATTCACCGTTTGTGCACACAACATCAGCTTGGTCACTTCCGGTTTGCAGTGGAAGCGTAGGGGGTGTTGGCCCGAAACTCCTCGGGAGACATGCATGACTGTCTTGCCGGAGGAAAAGGTGCCCGCCGCGTAACGCGTCCCTGTTTTAGATGGGGAATAGACGGGACCAATCAGCGGGATTCGGATTTGACCACCATGATTGTGACCAGCGAGCACCAGGTCGGCGGAGTGCTTGACGCCCCACTGGTAATAATCGGGGGTGTGCGTCAGGAAAATACGGAGCGTTTTCGGATCTCGTTTCTCTGTAGGCCAGTCGGGGTGCCCGTTCATCCAGGGGACTTCGCTTCCACCCAGTTCCACATCGCAATCTCGCCATTGAGTGATCAGCGTGTGACCACCGAGATCGATCCAACCGGCGTTTTGCATGGTGCTGCGGATCGTCTGCTCGTCGAGTTCATCGTCATGGTTGCCAAGAATGAAATAACGACCAAGGGGAGCGGATAGTTGGTTGAGTGTCGAGTCAAACCAGCTGAGGGCCTCCATCTGGTCGAGCAGGTCTCCCGTAAAAATGACGACGTCCGGGTTGAGCTCCTGCGATAGCCGGCAGACTTCTTCGAAGTATTCCTGTGCTACCGTACCGCACATGTGCGTGTCCGAGATGTGCAAGATTGAAAGTTGGTCGAGTTCTTGAGGAAGTTCAGGGATCAACAGTTTTTTAGTATTCAATTCAATCTGGAATTGCTCATTGAAGGGCAGCCAGGCGAGGCTCTGGTAGGGGCCGGCGCCAATTGGTTTTTGTCCCAGCTTTTTTGCGATGTCCTGCACAGTGGAATCAAGCTTGAGCAGTTTGGGGGTAAGACGTTCCAGATAATGCCGAGTGACGGAAAAGACGAAACCGAGGAATCCTAAGGCACAGAGAGCGCAAAAGAGAATCCAGCCGGGTGACAGCGACCGCCAATGGTCGTTCCACAGAAGTTGCGGGCCGGTCAGCCCCAGCCCGTACAGCATCCACAGGGGCACCAGCGGAATGGCAACATCGTGCAGAATGCGGTAGCGTCGCAGGGTTTTATGCCCCAGCGGCAGGGCGTGCAGCCTGTTCATTAATGCGACCCACAACTGCGTGTGACCGATCACCAGGCAGGCGAGCCAGAAGAGATTTCCGTAATTCATGAACTGTCCCAGCGGGGAAGTAAACACAAAGCGAGTTCCGTCCCTGTCATCGTAGTCAATCTGGAGAGGAAGGGGTACTGACCAGGGCCGTCACAACTCTTGAAATGAGGGCAACTTACTTGCTCTCAGAGCGAAGTGGTCTCAACAGAACAGCACAAATTGCCTAAACTGTGGGAGAATAGAAAGTCTCGAAGGGAATCGTTATGACTTATCGACCGATCATTTTGCTTGTTTGCTTGCTCACTCTGGGATGTTTTTGCGCAGGGACGACCTGCTCGACCAGTCGCGCAGACGAACCCGCGCTGCTGCCGCAGAACGAGGATGCCCAACCGCTGACTCCGGGCGCCGCCGTCATTCCCATTCAGGAAGATGCCCATTTTCGGGATGTCTGTCTGATCGACGCCGAAGTCGGTTTCGCCGTAGGGGATCAGGGGGCGATCTGGAAAACAACAGACGGGGGAGAAAGCTGGAAGTGGCAACCGACTGGGTTCGCTTTCAGTTTGACCGACGTTTGTTTTCTCACTCGCAAGGTGGGATGGATTGCTGCTCGCGGCGTTCATCCCTACGGTCAGGAAGGATGGGGTCTCATCCTGCATACGCGCGATGGTGGAGCTACCTGGAACCGTCTACCCCAGAATCAACTTCCGCCGCTCAACTCGGTTCAATTCTTTGATCTGGAAAACGGTGTCGCCATTGGCGAAGCCTCTCCTCAATACCCCAGCGGTGTGATGGTCACCAGTGATGGTGGGCAAACATGGATTGCCCGTCCGGGTGAGTCGGACAAAAACTGGCTTGCTGGTCACTTTGCCAATATCCAGGAAGGAGTGGTAACCGGAGCACTCGGACAGATTGCCCAAGCCACACCCGACCAGTTCTCCCCCGTTACTTTCAGTCAATTCGACTTGCGTGCGCTGCGGGATGTTCATTATTCCCGGAGTGGAGCCTGTTGGATTGCCGGGGAAGGGGGCAGCCTTTTTTATTCAAAGAATCAGGGAACCAGCTGGTCAGAACCTCCCAGTAAACTACCCGACCCCCTGGCGCTGATGCAGGATTTTCAATCCGTCACTCAAGCAGGTTCGCATGTCTGGGTTGCCGGTTCGCCCGGTTCAGTGATCTGGCATTCGCCCGATGAAGGACAAACCTGGGAACCACAATACACGGGACAAACTGTCCCCATTGAAAAGATCACGTTCAACTCGGACTCACACGGATGCGCCGTCGGTGCCCTGGGCACCATTCTCCTGACACAGGATGGAGGACGAACCTGGCGCAATGTGAAAGGGGGCGACCGGCATGTGGCCCTGATGCAGGTTGCCATTGATCGCGAGAATATCGACGTCCCACTTCTGGCCCAACAATCGGCGGAGCAGGGGTATCGTTCGTTCGTCTATCTGCCTGTTCGAGATGATGTTCCCCAATCACATTATCGAGGTAGCGCTTCCGGACCCCTTCTTTCGAACTCCTCCGTGCTGGCCGTTCATGGTTCTCACTCCGTCACTGCCTGGCAGTTTCCATTAGTCAGTCCCGATCTGGAATATGACCGGATGGGATTGATTGAAGAACTGAACCGCTGGTCGGACGGTAACCTCGGTCCGGTGATGCTGGAGGCATTCGTCTGTCAACTCCGGACATGGCGACCGGAAGTACTTGTCTTGCCGCAAGCGGATACCAAAAACGAAATCAACAAACTATTCCAGCAGGCCTTCCATGAAGCGATTGCCGCCGCAGCCGATCCGACACGTTTTCTCAAGCAGCAAGAACTCTTGGGATTGAAACCCTGGCAAGTCAAACGAGTCTTTTATCAGGCGGCCGATGGGCGAGTTGGCGATGTGGAAGTCGATCCGTATGATTTACTGGCTCGTAAATCTCAGACAATCATTGAGTTCGCGGCAAGTGGTTTACATCAGACCGGTCGGGGCAATCTCGACTCGATTAGTCCTGTTCATTATCAATTCGTTCCGCCCACGGATCCTAATATTCGCCAGCCATCGAGTAGTTTCTTTGGCGGGATTGTCCTCGCTCCCGGTGGGGCTGCTCGGCGGCAACTTGAACCCTTGAATGAAGAAGCACTGGAGAAAGCGAAGAAGCTGGCTCAGCGACGCAAGCATCTGACGGCGATCAGTGAATATTCTCTCGATGAACAGGGGCATTCCGGACAAATGCTCTCGGAATTGCATCAGAGCTTGCGCGGATTCACCCCTCGTCAGGCATCCGAGCACCTGGCGCAGCTTGCCAGACAGTATCGTGAACAAGGTTACGCTGAACTGGAAGAGTTGGTCCTGGTCGAATTGATCAATCTTTATCCCCACGAATCGATCACATCGCATGCGGTTACTCGGCTCTACCACATCTGGTCGAGCACGGAACTTGCCTGGATCCGTTCCCGAGAATCGGTGGTTCAGCAGGAAACAGGCCGATTAAACCGTCAGGCCCAAGGGGACCTCATTCGACAGGCGGAAGCTCTTCGTGGACAGCGGAGCGCCGATGCTCCTCCACTTCTCTTGAAAGGGGAACAGGATCCATTCGAACAGACTCAACGGGAAGGTGATTTCAAAGTCGGACCACAAAAGGACTGGCGAAACGCACGGGTGAAACTGTGGCGAACACAAGCGGTCCAACTGGCCGAATATTTTCAGACAGCCGACGAATACCAATTCCATACGCCTGCGATCCAATTTCCTCTGGCCGGTTTAATTCGAGAACTGGAGCCGGCCGATCGTCGGCAGTTCGCCTCGGCGGAAGCCAACGACCCCGTGGCACTCTTCCAACTGATTGGGGCTAACTCACGTCCCTCCGTTGCCAGTAAGAAAACCAAAACCCCACCCCACCTGGATGGCCTGCTGTCCGATCCCTGCTGGGAAAAAGCGGGAGAAATCCGCCTCTCTTCAGAACGTTCCCAGCCAACCGGGACAGACAATCGACCAATTCTGTTTCTCGCACACGACGACAAGTTCCTGTACGTCGCCGGTTCCTTCCCGAAACTCGACATACCTTACGCCGAGACGATAACAGCGGGCCGGCAACATGACGAAGCGGCGGCTGGGTTTGATCGGTTGCAGATGGTGATCGACCTCGATGCGGACTACCACAGCGCGTATGAATTCACATTTGATCAACGCGGCCAGATCAGTGAATCCTGTGTAGGTGATAGCCGTTGGGATCCGCAGCTTTATCTGGCCGTCGTGCAGGACGAAACACACTGGCGATTGGAAGGAGCTATTCCCATGGAAGAGCTTTGCCCCCACGCGCCCGAACCGGGCCAGCGCTGGGCCGTCTGTCTGCAACGCATTGTTCCTTCGGTTGCGGTGCAGGGCTGGGCATTACCCACCGGGCAAGAGGTGACTCCCAGTTCCTTCGGAACAGTGATGTTTGAAGAGTAGTGATGTCCGAGGAAATGGCCAATCGTCTGGACGCCAGTTACGGTTCCAATTGAACGTACGTCGCAAACAAAAACAGCCTCTGGAAATGATTCACTTCCGGAGGCTGTTTTGTATTTGGTCGTCACAGGAAACTAGCTGGAGAAGCTGCTTCCACATCCGCAAGAGCGGACGGCATTCGGGTTGTTGAAGACGAAACCGCGTTGGTGCAGTTCGTCTTTGAAATCAACGACGGTGCCATCAAGGTGCAGTGAGAATTGCTTGTTCACGGCAACGTTCACACCATGTTGTGCCGAGACTTCATCTGCGGCGGCGTCGGGATTTTCATCGAATCCGAAGGTGTACTGCATTCCGCTACAGCCACCACCACTCACACCGATGCGAACACTGGTTGTTTCGGGCATTTGCTGTTCAGACATGACTCGCTTGATTTCAGAAGCAGCTTTTTCAGTAATGGTCACAGCAGTCATAATGGATTTCACTCCTCGGTATACTTTTAAAAGTCACGTTCAAAGCGTAGTTGTTTACGATGGAACGCTTTGAATACGGTAATCGCCGTAGAAAATGGGGGAACTTTATCTGGATGCCGATCTTTATATCGGTATCGAACCGACTCCTGCGTTATCTTGATGACAATTGGCTCAAGGCTAGCACGTTCAGGAGAGGTTCTCTCCCTGGGGAGTCGCTCAGATATTCCCTCAAGGACCAGAATTATAACCACAAACTGGGTGGGGAGGTAGGGGAAACCTGACCAGATTACCAATCTTCGGACTCAGAACTTACTAAATAAACTGGACGAAGTTATCGAGTTAATGTGTTGTCGGTTTCACTGTATTATAGGCCAAGCGTGGAGACGAGGTAATTCGCAGACCTCCTATCGCTTGAAAATGAGCTTCGAATTGTTACACTGGCCCTCTTCGAATCAATACGCGCCCTCGATATAGGGTGAGTTTTGTTCGTAAATCATTGTATGAATTCAACTTACAGATAATGCTCCATGGGGAGCACTACTGGTCCAGGCGGTCCTCCGACCGCGCCGAACGGTTCGACCCTGTGAAAAACGGGGCCAGAGAGATCGTTCGGACAACGTAGTAAAAGGAAAATTGATGGCGATTAATCGTGCCGAAGTCCGCAAAATGCGGCGGAAACGAGCCAAGCTCAAGAAGAAGATGAAATGCCGGTTCTGTCCCAGTGGTGTCATTCCACGTCCCGTCTATGTGGACTACAAGGACCTCAAAACCTTGCGGACCCTGGTTGACCGCGAAGGCCGCATTCTGCCGCGTCGCCGTACCGGCACCAGCCCCGTCTACCAGCGAGCCGTCCGCAAAGCCGTCATGCGAGCCCGATTCATCGGTCTGCTCGCCTTCGTCTCGGACGAATAAATCGCCGCAGCAAAACGAACCGCTGCAGATTGACCCACAAAGAAAACAGCCTCCGCTGGAAACACCGGAGGCTGTTTTTTTTATGCGCCGAATTTTTCTGTATAGTGACCGTGATTTGCACGTCACTTTGAATTAGAGCGTGAACTTGAAAGTCACTTGGGATTGGGACGCGAACGGACTGAGAACGATTTTGTAGAAATTAAGGTGTCTATTGTGCGCGACAGTCAATCAGTGGTTGATCCCACTTGGTAGACATCATTAGTCTCCTGGTCCGGAAATACATTAACCATTCCATCTTCTGAGACGACCACGATCACACAATCTGGATGAGTGTTGATGTAACGCGTGACCGAATTGAACCTCGCTCCCCGGGACGGATCTTCGTTCGGTGCTAAGTTACCGTCGAGAATTAAACCTACCCCATGACAGACTCCTTGCGGGTCCACCATGATTGCTCCATCGATTGACATTGCTCCGCAAAGGGCGTTCTCATCAAAATCAAAAGGACGAATTCCGAACATCCCCGCAATTCGCTCGCATTCGTTTGCCGCGTTTTTTGAGATGACTACGACAGCCCCATGATGAGATTGGGCTGCAATTTTTACGATTTCGCAAAGGATATCTGAGTTAGATACGACTCCAAACTGCTTGGCGAGAGCAGACCGAACAATATCCAATTTTACTGGAGGTTGAGGAAGGCCCGGGTTACCATATCGTACGTCCATGAGCGTCGTACCTAGATGTGACATCTGCCAATGGTGATGTCCTTTAAATTCGACCGTGCAAATTTCCATTTTTGATGGATCGTATTTTGTCTTGTCGAACCTACCGAGTCCCCATGCATATCGCGAATCACACAAAATCGACAAGCCACCGCTGCACATCTCAAGCATCTTTCGAACACGTCGGTGGTGATTGAGCAACATTGGGAGCTTATATTTGAGTACAGTATCGATCGCCGGGTGAGCGGGATCGGCAATAATCATCCCTCCCAATCCTTCCCGCTTCTCGTAGGGGAATGAGGCGATGATGTTGCATGCGTCGAACAACTTCAATGCGCCACGATAATGGATGTCCAGGCCCGGTACGAGATTTCCGGAACGACTATGCATTCGCATAAAAAAATCACCAGCCACTCGAAGCGTTTGTTGAGAATCGAGCGGTTCGTAGCCTTTCTCTCTGCCAGGATTTCGCTTATCCAATTCCTCAGCGAACTGGTTAAGTACAGCCTCAATCACTCCGAACTGCAGCGATGGCCACCTACCATGATTGGTGAATACGTCCATCGTGACTGTGGGATACTTCATGAGATCGGTCTCACTAAAGATGGCCACCAGCGCGACCACTTTACCATTCACCTCCACCGTCGGCGAGACGGAGCTCAGCAGTCCCTGCCCATTAATCGCATGCTTGACCGCGTCTTGGATCTCTCCCCACCACTCCCCGCATTGCATGTCATAAGCCTGATAACCTCGGTACCATTCGACTTCTTCAAGATCATCGGATGGATGCAGTGGGAACTGCTGTGGATGCGAGAAGTGTTTTTCGATTTCAAAATTCGCAGCATATCCGTCTTCTGCCAACACGGACATGGAGCCGGCGTCTACTCCCACCAGAATGACGTGGCATTCGATTTTGCAGCTCAAAAGGTCGAGCACGTCCCTGAGATGCTTTTCGCAGGCTGCGAGAATTTGTTTTTCGAAGCGAAGAATCTGATGCATGAAGTGTCCAGGCCAAAGTGAGAACCGCGATTTTAATAATAAACTCTCAGACAGTGATCCTCTGACGAAAAATTAGCCATTTTGGCCCAATGGACTCACACAAGTGAATGGAGTAAAGAGTGTTGGTACTAACACGCCGATACATTTTAGGCTTTGTCCAACTCAAAGTCATTAATTGCCTTTTACCTAAGGTGAACTTGGTGCCGGAATTGGAACTCAATGTCATGCACTCTGGCAACTGTTGAAAAGCCGTACCACACTCTCACTGAGATCGCTGATCGCTGCTATTAAACAAAAAATGACTCGTCACGAGCTATCGAGACGAGCCGTTTAAGTTCTACTTCGGGATGACAGTACAGGGGTTGATCTTTTCTTGGAATCAATTGGCGACTTAACAAGGGCGTTTGCCGTGAGCGTTCACACCCTTTAATAGCAACTCTTATTTGACTGACGAGTGTCGTTTATGATTATAGAAACCTCACTTGCTCGACAGGGGTGTTCCTGTAGCGGTAGGAGTTGCGAGACGTTGAGTTTTGATTGGTACAAATTCCGCTAAGGGCTATTCCGAACTACGAATATAGATCTGGTCAAACTCATCTTGTACCGAGGGGATTGGTGCATTGGGAGTCAAGTTCATGACCAAATCTTTCTCCAAGATTCGCACTCGATATCTCCAACCCGCTGGTAGCTCCTTAAAACGCTCTCCCAGATTTTCGAGCTGTGGTTGAGGCACTTTGTGGCCTTGCAGAATATAAACATGACCGTCCGTGTCCACGAGTTGATAAACGGGTTTGCCAGCCTTCCAAGTAAGGTTCTGAAACTTAGCCGGATTGAAGACGGTATATTTCGCAATCTTTAAAGTGCCGGGAGGGAGATGTGCGCCGAAGACCATGTTGATCTTTGCGACCTGCACGGGTTGGGACGCCATCACGCCGACTTCATCCATCGACCACCACTGCGGCCCGTTCTTGTAGACTGATTTGGCACCAAACTCCTTCGCCAGCGCTGTCGTATCAAGGTTCTCCCACCATTCCAGGTCTGCCTTCGCCAAAGGTGACGTGCTGTAGATGTCGGACCCTTTGTCGCTGTAATTGAATACGAGCTCACAGTACTGATACCCGCGCGACTCGGGTAGCGTCTGCAGGGTGAGCGTCATCGTTTTTCCTTGCCCGGTCATCATCGTGACAGCTGGAATCGCCGAAGCAGCATTTTTAGTGGTCTGTTCCTGAGCCAAACTGGGGTCCAGAATAATTAATACTATGATCGCACTTAAAACGATTTTAATCGTGATTCGTTGTTTTGTTTTATTCATGGTCACTGGGCTCCAGTTTTCTCAAATTCCGCTTTATTGGTGTAGTAGCCTCTGGGAAAGTACGGTCCCATCACTTCTTCGCCGGTCCCGGGTTTGGTAATTTTGTCAGGGCGTTCATTCCACGTGGGATTGTTGGCCATGATTCGCATGATCAGCATGCCGAAGTCTGGCCGGTTCCTGTCATCTTCAAGCCCTTCTCCGCGGGAACTCCATTCCAGCCAGGCGACACCGTTCTCAACAGTCGCGTTTCGGGGCCGATCTTCGGGGCGACTGACGACAATTGTATAGTTTCGATCTGCATCTAGCGGAACCTGGAAGTCGGAGATTCCATCGACGACTTGCCCACTGGGAACTGATTCGCAGCTTACCAAAGACCAGTATTGCGTCTGAGTTTCCGGCATTGTGAAATGGGCTTGCCCATCCTTTTCAGAAAAGGTATCAGGAAATGTGGGCATCTTTCCCTTCAAGACATAGACCGGGCCGAATTTTCGCGACAGAAAAGTTAAAAGATAAGGCCCCTCGCCTCCTCCCTCCATGGCACCTTCAAAAGTAATCTTCGAGCGTTCTGCCGGCGACTTGAAAGCACCTACCAGTGTATAGGCGTTGGTCCAGTACTTTTCCCAGCGGTTCGGATTACGAGCGGGCGCCGTTTGTGGTGTCAGGGTTGGATCATTATTGTTATTGTTCACCAAAGACACCCACTCGTCAGTGCTCATTGGTTGTTTGGTTGCTTCGGAGAACGGCTTACCAAACTGTCGCACGACATCCTCTGCAGTGAGTTTGGTGCCATCAGCCAGTGTTGCTTCATAACTGGGCAGGCCGGTATTTGCGTAGGGTTCTTCGGCTGGGCCCCAGCCTGCCCCGTCCTTATGCTGGTTGGCAAGATAAATCCGGATTACTGCTTGAAGCACGGCGCCCTCTCGGCCTACATAAAGTGTATTCTTCTCTCGCGCTGATGGGTTGAGGGGAGTCGGTTCGGCGACTATGCGGAGAGTGTAATCGCGTCGGGGAGATAAACGATCGGCACCAACACGAAATGGATTAATAGAACCTGGATCAGGTTCTATATCAGGACCGCGAAAGGATTCACCAATCGCTACGAACGTCTCCCGCTCAAATTTATAAAGCGCGAACTGGAAAAAGCGAGCGTACGGAAATTGACCACGAAGATATAGAGTACTACCTGCTGGCATGGAGAGTCGGCCAATGAAATAGGTCGATTGCATGTCCGGCCACAAATTAGGGTTTTGAATTGGCTTAGGTCGTTCCAGAAAATTCCAGTAGACCCATCCCCGAGGACCCTGGAAGAGCGGATCGTGACCGTACCGTTCGTCGGTGCGGATGACATTGCCGAGTGACTTCTCGGCATGCAGGCTCACATTGGAGGCAGAACTTCGGAGTTCAGAGCCAAGCTGATCGTCTGCCAGTAAGGTAGATAATAATCCGAGAGTAAAGGCCATCGAGGTGAGCAAGGTTGCTCTTGTGATTCCGAAATGGAGGGGAAAAGCCAGATTCATGTCTTCGACTCTCGCTGGTTATTGGTTCGCTAATTGGGGGCTATTAATTTTAAGTAGATTGGGATGTCAACTCCTATGGTCAGTAGGGAGATAGACTGAAGAGGATGAGGTTCAAGTGGCATCCAGTTGCCCTCAGTGATTTGCCAACCCGGAAGATACCAGCGGACAACGTCGCTGCATCCGTCAATAATCGGGTGGAACTTGTCCGACTTTGGGTTTCCATTAAAGAGAATCGTGACGGTGTCGTTGGAGTAACGATATGAAGCGATGTTACTGATATCCACCATCTTGAATATACGGTGCCTTGGAGGAGATCGCAATAACTTGACTTGAAAATCCAACCACCCTGTCAACCATTGCCACGTGAGTGTCCACTGAGTGGAGACAGGCTCCTATCGATAAATGAAATACAGAACATGTTGAACGGTGATAATCTAAGGTCACTCGAGGTCAGTAATTTGAAAGGGCTTGGTGTGAGTTGCCTTAAGTGGCCTGTTGCGAGGGGGAAGCTTGATTCCGCTGCCAGCGCGTTTCCCAAAGATCTCGCCATGCCCCTTATCACCATGGTTAAGGTCGTCTCGTATTGATGAATTGAGCGTTGAACGCGCAAACAAAAACAGCCCGTCGACATGACAAGATTTGAACTCCGCGCTCTGCCCCTACGCAGACAACGATTCTACTGAGCATTCGTGTTGGCGGTACCAGTCGTAGGCGATGGGGAGACCGGCTTCGAGTGGGGTTGTGGGTTGCCAACCCAGATTGGTCAGCTTGCTCACGTCGAGAAGTTTGCGAGGGGTTCCCTCGGGCATCGTATCGCCGCAGCAAAACGAACTGCTACAGATTGACTTACCAAGAAAACAGCCTCCGTTGGAGACACCGGAGGCTGTTTTTTTGCGCGGAAGCTCAATATTCGGCGAGTGAATCACTCTGCAGGAAGTTCGAAAGTTTCTCGTTGGATAATCCCTGGTCGGTATTAATTGGGAAAGAACCGATCAATGTCGAGTTGATTACTCTACGCTGAGATAAATCAGGTTCATTGATCGTTGCCGAATGCAGGAGGCCTTGCCAGGCAGGGCGTGAACTTGAAAAAGTCGCAGTCGAATTATTGATACAGAAAACCTGATTTTTGTCCTCCGCAAAGCTGGACACTTTCGTTGTGTAGGGAGCAAGTATTTCCGCTCCATTGGCATACATTGGGTTGAACTGGTGAAGCAAGTCGTTTGGAGTCAGGTCGCGCTCGAATGCGCATCGAGTATAATCAATCAACTGCATCTGCGATTTGATGCTTGTTGGTTCATAGCCAAGCATCAGGAAGCATTCCTCCGGCCCGCCGTCGACGTGAGGTTTCGTCGTGTTCTGTTGATCAAAGCGAGTTGCGGAAAGGTATCGTAGCTGTTCTCCCCGTTTTGATAGATGCAATTGGGACATCGCGTCTTTCAACTGCAGCATGAATTGTCGAAGAGTACGAGAATCGTAACTTCTGTCGAGTTGAATGAGACAGAAACCGGGTTCCGAATAATCAGTGCGACAAGTCCGCTCGTAAGCGGTTTCTGCTATTTGTGATGCATGGCATCCCTCTAACCAAATCGTATAGGCTTCTTCCGGCCATGGTGAGAAACTGTCCAGCATTAATTCATCCTGACAAGTAGTTTGTGGTTTACACAACGAGCGTTTCGGCTCATTCAGGGAACTGATGTCTGTGGGTTCGAAATTAAGGCGACATTTCTTATTCTCAACCAGTATGGAACTACGCGGACAACGGTTCTGTGGGAGAGACGTGTTGTCGATGCCAGTCGCAGCATCGGCCAAATGTAGTTTACGATATATAGATCTGGAAAACAGAACGCCTACATCGACCTTCTATTCCTCTGATCTCCTTCTCTTCGCGGAGGGTTGTTCTATCAACCGACTGGCTTACGAACTCCTAATGTATCGCCTGTTTTCTACAGTGACTCTACCCGGGTCTTTAGTTTCCTTTTCTACTCCTCGTTTACATAATCGCAGTCGATACAACTATCGTTCTCCTCGCGGAACTTACGATCACACTCTGGTGACGTGCAACAGTACATTAAGATTTCCGTCATGTGGCCGTCACCAATATCCTCAATTTCAGTTTCATCAAGTGACAGATACCAATTACCGCGTTTATGTTGTCCTTCAGGATAAAAGGTGAAGACATAGGGGCGTCGTTCCTCACCGCGGCGGCGGCCACCGCAAACCGCTTCTGTTTGAATGGCATCATCGTAGTCGAGGAGGCTGTCAGGGTCGTTCTTCGCCTCTTCGATCAGTTCGAAAACTTCTCTCAGGGAATCGTGCAGTTCCTGAGGGATCGTCACCTTACGACGTTCTTTTGGTTTGGGAACAAACTTTCGCGACATTGGGGGATCCAGACCAGAGAGAATCTAAGCGGACTTACATAATCACTCGGATTATATTGCCCTGAAATAGTCCATTCAACCTAAAAATCTTCATGTCCTACGCAGATAAAGACTCTACTGAGCATTCGTGTTGGCGGTACCAGTCGTAGGCGATGGGGAGACCGGCTTCGAGTGGGGTTGTGGGTTGCCAACCCAGATTGGTCAGCTTGCTTACGTCGAGAAGTTTGCGAGGGGTGCCCTCGAGCATGGTGGGGTCGAATTTCAGTTGGCCTTCGTAACCGACAACCGACTGGACTGTCTCGGCCAGTTCGCGAATGGTGATGTCGATTCCCGAACCGACGTTGACCGGTTCGGCAGCGGAATAATGTTTGACGAGATGAATCAGTGCTCGCGCACAGTCGTCGACATACAGGAATTCCCGCCGGACATTGCCCGTTCCCCAGATGGGGACTTCGGGTGCCCGCTCGGTTTTGGCGATGTGCATCTTCTGGATCAACGCGGGAATGACATGCCCCGCTTTTTCATCGTAGCGATCCCCCGGGCCGTACAGGTTGGTCGGCATGGCGGTGATCATGTCGAGACCGTATTGCTTGCGGTACGCCTGACACAATTTGATTCCGGCGATCTTAGCGATGGCGTACCATTGATTCGTCGGTTCCAGCGGTCGAGAGAGCAGGGCTGATTCCTGAATGGGCTGCTCTGCCTCGCGCGGGTAAATGCAGGAAGAGCCCAGCAGCAGCAACTTGGCGACACCCGCCTTACGGGCCGCTTCGATGATGTTGGTCTCGATTGTCAGGTTCTGATAGATGAACTCGGCCGGGTAATGATCGTTCGCCCAGATGCCGCCGACTTTGGCGGCGGCGATGATGATCACATCGGGTTGATGCTCGGCGACCCAGGCTTCGGTTTTTGCCTGACGTAACAGATCGAGTTCAGCGCGCGAAGCGGTGAGCAGTTTGCAATCTTCCTGTTGCAAATGTCGGCAAATCGCGGAACCGACGAGTCCCGTATGCCCGGCAACCCAGATCTTGCGACCGGTCAGGGGAAAAGCAAGCTCCGTCTGCGATGCGAACGCCAGGGAAGAATGTTCCGACATGACTCCCAGTCCTTTATATGGAGATATTGATCGGTGTCTTGGAATCTGTGTCTTATATTCAGAGCCTTGAACTCAGTCGATTGAATTAAGTAAGACGCAAGAATCTGATGGGATTAAGAGTCCGTCTTTCCCGATCCCTCCTGCAGGGCCTGTCGATCGGCGGCGACCATCTCTGTAACCAATTGATCAAAATTCGTGTGATGTTTCCAGTCTAAAACCTGAAACGCGCGGGACGGGTCGCCTAATAAGTGATGCACTTCCGCTGGTCGATAGAACCGGGGATCGACGGCTACCAATGTTTTTCCTGTCTTCGCATCGATGCCGGTTTCCTGCTCCCCTTTGCCCTGCCAGGTGATTTCCACATCAATTTCACGGAAGGCGGCCTCGACAAATTCGCGAACGGAACGAGCGACACCGGTTGCCAGAACGAAGTCCTGGGGCTCGTCCAATTGCAGCATTCGCCACATTCCTTCAACATAGTCGCGGGCATGTCCCCAGTCTCGTTTGGCGTCCATGTTTCCCAGAAAGAGTGTGTCCTGTTTTCCCGCTTCGATAGCGGCGACTGCCCGACTGATCTTACGTGTGACAAAGTTCTCACCCCGCAGCGGGCTTTCATGATTGAACAGAATCCCGTTGGACGCATGCATACCGTATGCTTCGCGATAGTTGACCGTAATCCAATAGGCATACAGCTTTGCGGCGGCATAGGGGCTTTGTGGCTGAAAGGGAGTTGTCTCACTTTGCGGAGGAGGCGAACTACCGAATAGCTCCGAAGTAGAAGCCTGGTAGAACCGGGTCTTTTCGGTCAGCCCGAGAATGCGAATCGCTTCGAGCAGTCGCAACGGACCAAGGGCGTCGGTGTTTGCCGTGTATTCGGCGGTTTCAAAACTGACCTGCACATGGCTTTGTGCGGCCAGGTTGTAGACTTCATCAGGTTGCGTTTCCTGAACAATCCGCATCATGTTCGACGAGTCCGTAAGGTCGCCATAATGCAACTGGAACTGATCCGGATACTCCTTCAGCAGGGCATCGATCCGGTCCGTATTCGACGAAGATGCCCGCCGCTGCACTCCATGCACGGCGTATCCTTTGCCCAGGAGCAACTCAGCGAGATACGCTCCATCCTGACCCGTAATTCCCGTAACAAGCGCAACTTTGGAAGTAGACATATCAGGAATCTATTTGGGGTGAGAGCACAAAGGAGCGAATGAAGGTGGCGCATCGCCAGGAACCTGATCATAAATGCAATCTTCACCGGGGTCCAGTAACTGCAGGGGAGAATCGAAGAGGGGGGAACCACAGATCACATCGTCGGAGTGACGGGGAATCTTCCGATGGAGAGTTGGAATAGACTAATGAAAGTATCTACTATCCAAAATTAGAATATGTGTTAAAATGTCAACACGTTCGGTGGTTCGTGTGTCGATCTGTGTGTCAGGTGGTCAAATCATGTTTCTCAGTAAAATCTTTTGGGTGTCGATATTGCTATTGGTTGGGATCGTGGGGTGGAAGGTCTTCGATGCTTTTCAGAGTCGGGATTACGTACAAGAGGGTTACGCTGTCATCGACCTTCATTGCACCGAAGAAAGCGTGCAAATAGTCATCCGTTTTTCGTCAAAACATATATATGAACGCTCTTTGGCAGAGGATGGATTTCGATCATTGAAGTCTTCAAGTGCCGAACTGATTTCTGGCTCTGGAAAAACCTGGTTGGTGACGTGGCCGCTTTCTGACGAAGCTGAATATGGAAAACCGGTTATCTCATACATCGGATCGTATCAGGAAGCGGGTTCCAAGGATCTCTTTGGAAAAATAACCGGGATTGACCCAATCTCAATCAGAGCGTTTGGCAGTGAAAACCAGGTTCTGCTGATTGGTGACCAGATTCAATTGTGCGATATTGCGGACGATAAAAGAGTCACCTTGCCCGGTACAATAAAGACCTGCAGTTTGTCGCAGGATCGTCGGCATCTGTTGGTATGGGAAGGGGGCCTCAAAGTCTATTCCGTTCCTGACTTCAAAGACCAGAAACTACTCGACATGGGGGAGGAAGTCGACAAGTTCCGGAAGGTGATTACGAAAACAGCTCGTGAAAAAATATTTGTTACGGATGATCTTTCCTATCTCGTAATAGTGCCCACGGAAAAAGGCCGTGATATGAGCCAACAGTCGATCGCTCATCTCTTTGATATTCGAAGTCAGACTACATCGATCTATAAACTGAAAGGGATGTGGAAAGCAAATATCCTGGATGCCCAAGCAGAAAATGGGGAATTGATATGGTTGGTTAAATCATTTTTTGCTTCCAACTGGTATTTCTATAATGCACAGGGAGTAAAGAAACAGCAAATTCCTGTTCCAGATTCCAAGCATAAAGAACCATATCCGCAATGGTACGAGCAGGAACAGCATTATCTCGATACCGAACAGAGGCGTTTCTGGTTGGCCAGAACGGATTTTAATCTTAAAATTGAATCCGACCAATCATTCACAGTCTCCGTATTTCGATACGACATCGAGACTGAGAATGCCTTTAACTATGAGTTAACCGTTCCGATTGATCTGTTGGTGGACGGGGCGAATTGAGTGTTCGTGTCCATCTGTGGTTCCAACCCGAATCACTTCAGTGGGTTTTCGTACCAGATTACGCCGAGGTTGTCGCGTTCTTCGCAGGTGAGCAGGTCGAAGTCGCCGTCCTGATCGAGGTCGATTGCTTCGACGAGGTCGTATTTGATTCCTTCTTCCATGCCGCTCACGTTGTAGGGGGTAAGCTGGCCGACGGTTCCCTCTCGGTTCAGGTTGATGCTCATCCAGAAGAGCCCCATTTTGTTTTCGGCGTTCTCGCAGGAGACGACCAGATCAAGTTGCCGGTCGAGATTGATATCGGCCAGTTGTACCGCTTTGGCGGTACCGGCGGTGGGGGGGATCGGGATTCGAATCGTATCGTAGGTAACGGGTGACCCGGGTTTGCCGCGCAGGAATAGAATTTCCTGTGCACGCGTCGCCACAAAAAAGTCCCAGACGCCGTTGGAATCGAAGTCGGTCGGTTGCATGAACATCACTTCGTCGCGCTCTCCACCGATGGGGTGCGATTTCCATTGTTCGACCTGATCGCGACGGTTCCCTGGATTTTCCAACCAGCGAACACCTCGCAGGCGAACGGCACGGGCATCTGTCCGGTCTTCGGCTCTGTTCTCGTTCGGACCAAGTTCCTGATTGCCGGTGACACCGCGGCGGTCGCTGAGGACGATATCCAAGTCGCCGTCGACGTCCATGTCGAGTGAATGCAGAGACATCAACCAACCGACGGGAGAGATGGGATGCCAGACCCAGTCTCCCTTTCGAAGTGTGCGTCGCGGAGCTTCAAACCAACCGACCGAGGCATTGGGGCCTTTTCCACCGGCGACGAGGTCGACGCCGTTCTCGTGGTCGACATGCATGGGCAGACAGTACATCCAGCGTTGTTTGCGAACGGAAGCGACCAGAGGTTCGGTTGTCCAGAGTTTGCTGTTTTCGTATCCGGTTCGCAGAGGGGGGGCGAGGTGCATGTAGATCGTGCGGGTGTCCCCTTCGCAACAACTGACAACATCGACGCGACGGTCGTTATTGAAGTCACAGAAGACGGCGTCCTCCGGTGACGAGACCTTCCCCACGTTGATCATTGGCCAGGGGGACTTCACATCGTCCCGCCCTGGATTGAGGCAGACGTGAATTTCTCCCCCTTCTTCCCAACCCGTTGCAATGTCCTGTAAACCATCCAGATTAACATCCATCAACCGGATTCCATCGGCTCCCTGGGAACTGTTATCGATCGTATGCCGGACCCAGGGTTCCCCCACCCATTCCTGAGCGGATGCAGTCTGTGGTGCGAAAAGTAATGGGACAAGTAAGGATAGGTAGAATAGGTTTGGTGGGGTTATTTGTAGACGCTGTTTCATGGTGAGTTGAAGTCCGTTTCTCAAAAAAACTTCGCGCATTGAGGATTTTGTTTCATTCCGTCGTCGGGCGAGGTCGATAACCCATTAAGGATTAATGTCCCAAGTAAAGTTGCGTCCGTACAGAGTAACCTGAATCTGGCCGGAAGCAAACCACCTGAAAATCAACCAGGAGAGTTTCGATGGCAATGGATCTGCCGCGATCACTCGGTTTCGGAATGCTCTGTATTCTCTGCTGTGTCAGTCTGATGGCTCAAGAGCAGGAAGAATACACGGTTAGCCGTTCCGAAAGTTCTTTTCGACAATCGAATGGAATCATCGCCGTTCCAACGGAAGAGGCACTGGATGCCTACGAAGAGGATGTGGACCTCTATGTTACGCCGGAAGAAGAAGGCGAAATAGAGTACGATCTCGCCGAAGCCCAGGATGCCTGGGATGCGCGTTATCCGGAGCCAAACTACGGTTTGCCTATGGCGCCACCGGTCGATCAGCAGTTTCGTCCTCGACAGAATCGCGCATTGAAACAGGCACCGGTCAATCAGGCGGCCTGGTTCAGTGATGAGCCACTGAAGCGAACCGCACCGCGCGAATTGCCTCAGTCACATTTGAATGCTCAGCCCGTCGCCCAAGACATTCGTCCGCTGGCACCCGCAGTTCCACAGGAACAGGTTCGACGTCAGGCTGTTCCCGAACAGCGAACTGCTCAAAGCCGATCGAGCTATGCTCGAAATCAACCGGCTGCGGCTAAAGCGAACGCTTCTTATTATCACGCTCAACAACAGCCAACTCGGTCGGCAAACGCATCGCAGGGGTTCGTCGCTCCCGTCGCCGTGAAAGCGGGGCTCAATCCCAAATCATTGCAACAGCAGGCACGTCAGCCCGTCCGTCAAGCACAGGCACAACAGCACCGAACAGCGCAGACTCGAACACAGCAGCATTCAGCATCGCAACCTCGGGCACAGCACCAACACAGTCACGCTCATTACGAACAACAACAGTATCAACAGCAGCATGCTCAGAGTGGTTACCTCGCTCGTCAGAACCGTCGAGTGAAACAACCCGTTCGACGCGAACAGCATCAACAAACGCAGCATCAACAAACGCAGCATCAACAAACGCAGCATCAACAAACGCAGTATCAACAAGCTCAGTATCAACAGGTGCAGCAGCAGTACGAAATGGGACCGGTCATGATGTCATCGGATCCAAATATGGTCTATATGAGAGAAGGCGAAGTGTTCGAAGCTCCCGAGATGGTGATGGATTCAGGGTATGACTCGTTCATCATTCCAGAATACTACGGCGCTCAGGAGATGGTGCCCTACGATAACGCCTGCTGTTCTGACTGTGGTGACCTGAACTGTTATGGCTCGTGCGGCACTGGTGGGTGTGCTTATGGAAGTGATGACCCCTTATGCAACTGTAACGACTGTACGACTCGCCGTTTCTGTGGACGCCACCCGCAAAGCCGATTTAAAAGTGACTACGCGTTTGCGGACTTCATTGAACCAATCACGAATCCGTATTGGTTTATCGATCCCCGTTCCATGACGCGTGCCCGGTTGGTGGTGATGAACCAGGACATTCCTCGAAACAATGTCACACCGGCGGGAAGCACCACGGTCACCAGTTTACAGGGTTCGCTTGCCGTGGGTGAGCGGATGTCGTTTCTCGCCGCCAAAACAGGCCGGGCCACTTTTGACCTGGACGGGCAGTCAGAGTTGGATGGCTGGCTCGATATGGCGTTTGGTTTCAAGACCGTTCTGGTTCGTGATGAATACAATCGATTCCTGTTGAGTGCCGGTAGTCTCTATGAACGCTCCAATGGAACAAGCGAAATCTTTCAGGGGAATGGTCATGGCATGTGGCACATTTTCCTGACAGGGGGTAAAGGTTGGGGACGCAGCCACTTCGTCTCAACCGTCGGTTGGCACCTTCCCAATAACCACGATGAAGAAAACGAATCGCTTTACTACAGTTTCCACTACGACCTGGAACTTTTCGAAGACAAGTTTCTCGTTCTGGAAATGAACGGACAGCATTACACGGAAAGTGGTTCCCGCACTCCGAACTCAAACCTCGAAGGGGGCGACCTCTTCAGCCTGGGTTCAGATAACGTCACGGGCAACGATGTCATCACAGGAGCAATCGGTACCACGATTCGTTTGAGGGACGATATCCATCTCACCGCCGCCTATGAAGTTCCTCTTACCAGCAGAGAAGACTTCCTGGATGATCGCTTTACCGCGACTTTGGCATATTACTATTAGGACTCTGTTTGATCTATTTGATTGAGCGGTAACGGTTTCGTTTCGAAAAATACGAAAGGCTTTAAAAAAGGGTGCCACGGTTAGCTCGTCTAACCGTGCGAGAGCAGTTGAATCTCTCGCTTGCCTTCTGAGGAGTATCATTCCCCGGATAGCTCGAAAGACTTTGCTCCACATTTGTTGACGAAGCACTCGAAATCACTCTTAGCAATCACACTGCTGGGCAAGCCAGCAGTGGCACCCAGCACAGAGCCATTTAGAATCAGGTTGCTCTAAAGGAAGACGTACGATCCTTTAAAGCAAAAAAGAAAACGCCCATCCCGGGACCATACGGGGTGGGCGTTTTTTGTTTATTCTTATCAGGCGAACATCCGACAGTTGCCTCCAGATGAGAAAGCCGTCAGGTGACATAACCCGGGTGAGATCACTTTTCTAACACAGGGTTCAGAATGACCTGGCTGCGGACTATCGAATTCACTATCAGGGACTTAACCCGCGACGGCGACCAGTTCCGGAAGCAAGCCCGGGCTGGGGCAGGGGGTATGCCATTCGCTTTCTTCCAGCAGTTGGGTGTACTCGGCCAACGAATCGACGATGACGTCGGGTCGATAAGCATACTCCTGCAAGTCTTCTTTTTTTGTACCGCCACTGAGAACAAGAACAGTATTAAACCCGAGTTGTACACCTCCCAGAATGTCGGTCTCCATCGTGTCACCGATCATGGTTGTCTCTGCCGTGGTCAGACCAAGCTCTTTGCGGGCGGCCCGCATCATGATAGGGCTCGGTTTGCCGACGCTGAACGCTTCGACTCCCGTGGCTTTTTCGACCATGGAAACCATCGCTCCGCAACCGGGACGTATTCCATTTTGTGTCGGGCAGTTGGGGTCCATGTTGGTCGCAATCAGTTTGGCTCCTTCCTGCACCATATTGACGGCGGCTTCTACCTGTTCCAGGTTGAACGTTCTTCCTTCGCCGATCACCACGTAATCTGGTTTGTGATCGACGACGGCGTAACCATTCCGGTGCAGCGCCGCGAGGAGCCCTCCTTCGCCAATGACAAAAGCGGTTCCTCCCGGTTTTTGATGGGCGAGAAAACGGGCCGTGGCCATGGCGCAGGTGAAGATATGTTTTTCTTCGACCTGAATGCCCATGCGCCCCAGTTTGGCAACCATGTCCCGGCGGGTCCGTTGGCTGTTATTGGTGAGGAACATAAACGGAATGTCCCTTGCCAGGAGCTGTTTCACAAAATGATCCGCACCTGGAATCAACTTCGATCCGCGATACAAAACACCATCCATGTCAATTAAATAACCATGCTTCATAGAGGTTCCTTATAATGAACAAGTGGAGGCTTCCTTGAATGGATACACCATCTCGCCTCCCGTAATACGAACTATGCCGAAGGTCTTCGATGACGAAGATGTTCAGAAGAACCGGTGTGAGTCAAAACCGGGTCTTCCCAGTTACGCGTCCGCAAATTCCTTTTCACATGCGGTGGTCGAAACTGATCATCGAGAGGACATGCCGCAGAGTAGGATTTCCCAGTAAATCTAGAGGGAACAGCTCACCCGTCAGTGGCGCGTCGGCACACATTGCGGAATCTAAAGATGGCAACTCCTGTGCCACTACCGACAGCTTTCATGAAAGTAGCGGCAAATAGCCTGATGCAGGCCTTTTTCGGATATGCAGCAGCATAAAGAGGAGACGAAGCAGGGAAGCGTATGCGCGCAAGATCAGCAGGATCGCACGACTTTTGAGAGAAAACGGAGGGATTCCGGCGAAAGGGGACCGGGCCTTATTTCGATTCGAACAGCGGAATGATCGAGGTCGCTGAGTCGAGTATTTCTTTGATGGTCACGCGTTTGAAGGCTTCTTCGTTGGCCGCGTAGGCACGGTCGAGCTCGGCGTGCAGAGGGCAGAGAGAGGTGTGCGATTTCAGCCCGAGCGGGCACGATTTGAGCCGTTCCAGGGGGGAAACTGCATTGACGACGTCCAGTATGGTCAATTTGTCCGGATCAGCCGCCAGTTCGTACCCACCACCCGGGCCGGATCGAGATTGAACAAGATTGGCGCTGGCCAGGTCCTGCATGACCCGCGTGAGGTAGCGGCGCGGCACCTTTGTATGCTCTGCGAGGGTATCGGCCGACGCTGGACCAGACTGGTCGACGAGGTAGGCGATTGCCCTCAGTGCGTATTCAGCGGTTTTCGGCAACATGGGTATAACCGGGGCTTTCTTACAAACTGGACACGAAAATCTAATTAAACACCTTGACGTGTAGAATGCTATTCTATACCTTTTGGTGTAGTATTGGGTCGGGAAAGTCCATTACAATTACAAAACACAGGTTTTTAGAGGGTTTATCGAATGTTGAGCGCGAAGACAATTCAGATTGTAAAAGAGATCACACCCGCTGTCGCCGCCAATGCGGAAACGATCACGACTTGTTTTTATAAACGGATGTTCGCCGGAAATCCGGAAGTGAAAGCGTATTTCAACGCCGCCCACCAACACAGTGGAGGTCAGCAGCGTGCATTGGCGGGAGCGATATGTGCCTATTTCACTCATATCGATAACCCGGCAGTGCTGGGGCCCGCCGTCGAGCTGATCGCCCAAAAGCATTGTTCCCTCGGAATTCAGGAAGACCAGTACCCCATCGTTGGAAAGCATCTGCTGGATGCCATCAAAGAAGTCATGGGAGACGCCGCCACGCCCGAGATCATCGACGCCGTTGCCGAAGCGTACGGTTTTCTGGCGGAAGTTTGTGTCGGTCGTGAAGCAGCGATCTATCAGGAACTACGCGAGCAGCCAGGTGGCTGGAATGGTTACCGGAAATTTGAAGTCGCCAGAAAAGAAACAGAAAGCAGCGAGGTTGTCTCTCTGTACCTCAAAGCAGCCGACGGAAATCCGATTGCTGATTACCTGCCCGGTCAATACCTCACCGTGCGAGTCGATCACCCAACTACACCCACTTCTCCCCGAAACTACAGCATCTCGGATAAGCCCAATGGCGAATATTACCGTATCAGCGTCAAACGCGAGAGTGCCCTGACGGAAAATGCTCCGGGAGGCGTAATTTCTAATTACCTGCACGACGTCGTGCAAGTGGGCGACCAGCTTGAAATCGGACCACCCTGTGGTGAATTCACACTCGATCCCGAACAGCAGGATGGACGATCCGTTGTATTCCTGGCGGGGGGCATTGGAGTCACACCTTTGCTCGCCATGGCAAAAGCACTGGTTGCAAAGAAAAGTTCAACTCCTGTCTATTTTCTACAGGCTGCTCGCAACAGCGACGTTCTCGCCTTGCGAGGGGAAGTCCAGCAGTTAGTCGAACAGAATCCACTAGTGAAATCGCTCGTGATGTTTGATCAGGCAATGGCGGATGAACTTTCCTGCGGTCACTGCGATGCCGAAGGATTTCTGACTCTGGAAACTTTGCAGAACTGGGCACCGTTGACGGAGGCTGAATTTTACTTCTGTGGACCGAAACCGTTCATGGAGAACGTCATGTCGATTCTGAATCTAGCCGGTGTGCCCGAGTCGCGAATCCACTTTGAATTCTTCGGCCCCAAACAGGAATTAGTAACCGCGGGCTGATCTACAAATTGACAGAAGATGTCGAGCAATTCCGTTGCTCGGCATCTTTTTATTTAAAACCTATCCTGAAACCGGTTGTGATTGATAGCCTGTAAGATTGAAGGCGAACTTGACCCGTTCATGAGCCATTAGTGGGTTTCGAAACGCCTGCATAATACAACAAACAACCTGAGGCACGGCCTCTTTGAAAGCAGACCTGATGAAGAAACTACTGGCCGTGTCTCTGTTGTTATTATTGCTTGCCTTCTCGGTCAATGGAATAGGGGAGGAGCCTGCGGCGGACGTTGCCGAGGAGAGCGTGAGTCTTCCCGCTACAGTGGAAGAAGCGCGTGGACGCGCAAAGTTGCTGCATGAAATGGCTCACGGGGCGCTCCAAGTGATGCACCGCGATTTCTTTCTCGAAGACGAGTCCCGAGTAATCCCGTCGGCGTCTCTGGAGGATGTCTTTGAAGCGATTAATGAGTCGTATCAAGTGCGAATGAAATGGTTGATCGTAGAGACGGATATTGTCAACGTTGATCATGAACCAGCAACCGACTATGAACGTACTGCCGCCAAAGCACTGGCCGAGGGTAAAGGCTTTTTTGAACAGGCGGATGCGAATCAGTATTCCTATACAGGTTCCATTCGGTTGGCTTCACAATGTTTAAAATGCCACGTTCAGGATCGTAAAGATACAGAACCACGGACGGCAGGTCTGGTGATCCAGATGCCTCTGAATCAGATGGCAGTGAAAGCGGTGTCCAAATCCGAACTAACAACCGAAGCGGCTTCTGAATAAAATCGCATGGATGATCAACAAACAAAAGAACTGATAGACACTTATGCTGCCGGTCCTCAGCTGTTGAAAACTGCTGTGGAGGGAATGACCGCTTCCGACCTGAAAGCTCGACCGATTGAAAATCAGTGGTCGACATTAGGCGTCGTCTGTCATATCGCCGATTTTGAGATTGTTTATGCCGATCGGATCAAGCGGATTCTGGCGGAAGACAAGCCGACCTTCTTTGGTGGTGAACCAGATGAGTTCGCGGCCGCACTCGCCTACGATCAGCGAGACTTGGCGACAGAGTTGGCGTTAATAGAATCGATACGTGCGCATCTGGTCGTCATTCTAAGTCAACTCGATCCGGAGCAATTCATGCGGACAGGATTGCACAGCGAAGCAGGAGAGATGACGTTAAAGCAACTGCTGATCAACATCACTGCGCACGTACCGCACCACGTCGGAAAAATCAAAGAGAAGCGAACGCGGCTTGGCCAATAGTAGAGGGTAGTTACCTCGATACCGTGCTGCCAGACGGTCTTTATTTAGTTTCGCCGGGAGCGGACTGTATCGCTTGTTCCAACTGGTGGAGCACATCTACAGGACTGAAGCCCTGTTGTTGGCACAGGTACTCCAGTGACTTGCCGCCACAGCTTTCATCGAAGCCGAGTGCTTGAAAGACGGTTCGCGATTCCGGATGTTCAATGAGCCACTCCGGAATGCTATTGTCGAGATCGCAGTTCATGATGGTGGGTCGATCCGAGCAGGCTGAGGTATCTCTTTAAAACATGCGACAGACTTTTCCGAGCGTCAACAGTCTCAATACGTTAAAGCGGGCGGGGGAGGCGTAGTAGACTTTGAAGCTGTCACCTCGATAGCGACGTTTGTGGGCTGCCATGCCTTCAAAGTTCAGCATGGTGCGTTTGCTGTGTTGATAGATCTTCCGCAGGCAGTAGCTGGTCACTTTATTGGGCTGGAATTCCGGGTTGGTGTCTTCCAGTTCATAAAAGGGAGCCATGCCCAGTGAGAGGATCTGTTTACCTTCCTGCTGAAACTGCTGAATGGCGTGCCAGGTCATCGCAAAGTCGAAGTCGCGCGGAGCATCTTCCCGATGCCGTTTAATGTTCGACAGGTAACCGATGACCTCATCGTCCTGATAGATAGGATCAAAATAGATGTAGGCAACGATCGAACCATCAGAATCCAGAAGATAGAATTTTCGGACGTCTTCTTCGTCTTCCAGAACGATGCCACGGGAAAGAAACCGTGTTTCGTTTTCCTTCACGACTTTACCATCGCGCCAAGTATCGGAGACCGCTTCAACTTCGGACCGGTCCAGTTCTGAAATCGAGCGTTCGACCACCTGCATTCCCAAGTTTCGCAGTCGGTTCGTGGCTTCTTTGATATGTCGTTTCTTTTTTCCTGAGATCGTGTAGTCTGACAGATCGATTTCGAATTCGGTGCCGAACTCATTAATCAGGAAACCACGATCCTGCAGTAACCGGGCCATCGGTGCGCTGACCTGACAGAAGGAGGGCTTCTTATGATGCGCGAGGAAGTCGTCGAGTGCTTCTTCAGTGTAGTTTGGATCGACGACCGGATCGGCCAGGACGAAGGTGTATCCCCATTTCTTTTCGTAGGCGATGTATCCCCAGTCGGAGTGGTGGTATTTCAAACCCTCCTGCAGGGTGTGGTACGAAAGGGAGAAGTTGCCATTACGGCGTAATTGTTCCCGCCGTTCTTCTTTGACGTCGTGAACGACGCGCAAGGAGGGCGCGGGTAGACTGGGAGCGAGATAAGCGCTGGGGACGGTACTCACAGATGAATTCTCTCAGTGCTCGCGGAGAGCGGTGGGGTGGAAGGATGGCTGTATAAAACAGCCATGCGAGGAGATTCCGGAGTGAGCGATTTCACCGGGTGAGGCTCGCTCGTTGTAGTCGATTCCGTGGGGACTTTTCCAGTCCCGTTTTCTCCTCACGTCCTGAAATCATATTCTGGCTGATATCGCCACTGATATTAAAATCGTCAAACCTTCCGGAGGAGCTTGGACCTAGCTGTCTACACCCGGTCATTTCCACCGATTGTCCGGTCGTGGGGTCGTGTTCCCTCTACAATCGGGAATTTTTGTGTTCTCGTTGAGATTGGAATGAAAGTCTCAAATGGGACACTTTCTCCCCAGTCCCCAGGGTGACTATTCCGCAAAGTTTGCCCTTCATTCCTAAGTTGGGGGTGATTTGTTCAGGTTTTAAAAGCCAGTCAAAAGTCATCGACACCTGTTATGAGTCTGCCCGAAAAAGCAAAATCAGACCGAATTTTCCCTTAAGTCTGCGACCACTTTCGTGATATCCTCTTATTTATCCTACCTGTTCACTCCCCCCTGAATTTCTTCCCCCCTTGTTATCTTCTCCTGTTGGCTAATTGCGTTTGGTCAGCGAGATATTAAGATTGAGGGAACAACGCCTCCTTTCGTCGTTTGCGATCGTCGGGTCTAATGCTTTCTCTATTTACCAATAAGAGATTCCAGAGCATGTCCATCGTTCTAACGGCGCCTTCCTGCTAGAGCACCTCTGGCCATTTAATTAACATCACAAAAGGATCCCGTTCATGAAACGTGTGCATCTCGTTCTCACCAGTTTGTCACTTCTGGTCCTCAGTGCGCTTGCTAGCGCCGGAGAAGAGGATTTCGTCAAACTGTTTGATGGTGGGGACTTATCCGCCTGGCATCATGAAGGTGCCGATGGAATCCAGACTGAAAATATCACAGGGTATGTCGTTGAAGACGGCATCCTTCGCTGCGGTCCAGGAGGGAAGTACCTCTTAACACCGGACAAATATGAGGACTTCGTATTCCGTCTTGATTATCGCCTGCCCGAAGGTGGCAACAACGGCGTTGGTATTCGCACCACCATTCCTGGTAATCCTGCATTCGATGGTATGGAAATTCAGCTGCTGGACGACACCGCTGAGAAATACAACGCCCTCGCTGATTACCAGTACAACGGTTCGGTTTACGGAATTCTTCCTGCGAAACGTGGGCACCTGAAACCACTGGGCGAATGGAACGAAATGGAAATTACTGCCATCGGTTCCAAGGTTAAAGTCGTACTGAATGGTACCACCATCGTGGATGGTGATATTGTCGAAGCGACTAAAAATGGTCCTCTCGATAAACGCGAGCATCCCGGTCTACTCAATGAAACGGGACATATCGTTCTCTGCGGCCACGGCGATCCGGTTGAGTTCCGTAATATCCGTGTGAAACGAATCAAATAAAACTCCGTCTGCCTGAATACTGGCGACATTTAAAATCATCACCACTCATCTACTGAAACGAGCAATTGACTCAAATTGGAGATTTGATATGACGAATCAAGGCAACGGGAATAACCTCAACCGTCGCTCCTTCCTGGAAACGACGGGCACGGCTGCAGTGGCTGCTTCGGCACTCACCTGGTCCGCGAAAAGTTATGCCGCGATCAAAGGGGCCAACGAGCGGATCAACATTGGTCTGATCGGTGCCGGCGTAATCGGCAACGCCCACATGAAGGTTTACAACAAACTGAAAGAGCCGAACAACATTGCTGTAGAGGCGATCGTTGATTGTTGGAAATCTCGTGCTGATGCCGGCCAGAAGTTTACTGACGCCAAATATTCGCTGACCGACTACCGCGAACTGCTCGACATGAAAGATGTCGATCAGGTGACCGTCGCCGTTCCCGAACATACTCATGCCGATATGGTGATTGACGCGTTTGATGCTGGCAAAGCCGTTTACTGTGAAAAACCGATGACCCACGATATCGAACAGGCTCAACGAGTCTGGGCGAAACAGAAAGAAACTGGCCTGCCTTTGCAGGTGGGTGTTCAGGGCATGTCGGACGACAGTTATATCGCTGCTCGTAAAGCGATTGACGGAGGCATGATTGGTCAGGTCGTTCAGGCTCAGATTGAGTATGTTCGCCACTATCCTGACAACGCTGGCCCCTGGCGTGTGCCGGAACAGGTTAATAAATATCAGGACAAACCTTCCGACCTCGACTGGGATGCCTGGTTGGGACACGCGGAAAAAATCGACTGGAATCCGCACCACTACTTCGAGTGGCGTAATTACCGTCGTTACTCTGGCGGTATCTGCACCGACTTGTTCATTCACCGGATTTCCCGCATCATGAAAGCTTGCAACCTGCTGTATCCACGGCGTGTGGTTGGCATGGGCGGTATCTGGCAGTGGGATGATGGTCGCGATCTGCCCGATAACTTCGAGATGATCTGCGAATACCCTCGAGGTATGACCGTCTACGTGCTCGGCACGATGAGCAACCGTCGTAAAATTGACCACATCATTCGCGGAACCGATGGTTACATCGAATTCGGCGGTGACGGCTGGGTCGCCAAAGACGACAAGAATGAAAAGAGATCGCCAGCCACAAAAAATCGGGTGGCGAAGATATGGGACTGCACGAAACCAACCTGCAGAACCACATTCGTAACGGCGAAGAACTCAACTGCCCCGTGGAACTCGGTATGGCGGGCGTCGTTGCTGTTAACATGGCCAACGAATCCTGGCGTTCTGGCCGCATGATGGCCTGGGACAAAGAAAACGAAAAGATGGTCTCCGCCGACTCCATCGAATTGAGCCACAAGCCTGAAGACGTATAGTCTTCCAGCTAAAGGCATCAATAAATAAACGCACCCCGCGAGAGGATTAGCTTCTCGCGGGGTGTTTTTGTGTTGAGGCTCGATGACGCTGAATCAATCGGTAGAGTCTGCTTCTTCCCTCGTCTATAATAATTCCAACCCCTGTTCTAAATTATTGACCGCTAGTCAAAGGCGTTGTTCTCATGAAGTTACATTCTGTTGTTACGTTGTCACTGGTATTTGGTATGGCTGTAATGGGGATTCATTCGGTGAGTCAGGGCGAAGATAAAGAAACGGATCAACCGCAGGTGTTGATTCTCGGTGATTCGATTTCGATTGGATATACTCCAACGGTCAAGGAACTGCTCAAAGAGGAAGCAGTGGTAACGCGTCCTATGAAAAATGAGGAAAAGGCCGAAAACTGCGCGGGTACCACCAATGGGGTCAAGCACATTGATCGTTGGTTAAAAGCTGGGACGGGCGATTGGGATGTGATTCATTTCAACTTCGGTCTGCACGACTTGAAGCGAGTCGATTTTCAAACAGGAAAAAACTCTAACGATTCGGATGACCCGCATCAGGCGTCTCCAGTAGAGTATGAAAAACAATTGCGAGAGATCGTCGGCAAGTTGAAGGAGACCGGAGCGAAGCTGATCTTTGCGACGACGACCCCCGTACCTCCGGGTAGTGTGAAACCACATCGTGATGTAGAAGACCCAGTTCTTTATAACGCAATCGCGCTGAAGGTCATGACCGAGAACGGGATCGCTGTTAACGATTTGTTCGCCTATGCTGAACCTCGCTTGGACGAGATTCAACGGAAGGCGAACGTTCATTTTACCGGAGAAGGCTACCGGGAACTGGGCGAGCAGGTTGCAGCTAAAATCCGCACTGCGTTGACGGAACCCAGAGAATAGCTTCTGAGCTGCCCGCTACGATTCCGTGATCAGTTGGTAATGTTTGATTTCCTGACTCGGGAGTTCGATGATCGCGTAGGAATGTGGATCTGCGCGGTATAGTGCGCCCGGATTCAATAACTGGATATCGTTCTGCACTTCCAGTTTGGCGACGTGCGTATGTCCGGAACAGACGATGTCAAATGCGCCCGACGTGCTGAGCCGTTCGAGCAGGACTGAATCGTGCCCGTGAGTAAAGGCAATCCGGCAGTCTCCGATTTGCAACTCGCCGAATTCTCCCCACGATGTCTGTCCGTTTCCTTCGATCGTCGACTGAAGATGACTTTTCTCCCGATCGACGTTTCCGAAAACGAAATGGGTCGGCCACTCTGCGAAGAGAGGAACGACGGCACCCGTTCCGATGTCTCCACAATGGATGACATGCGAAACCTCGTGTTCGCGAAGTTGCTTAACGGCTTGTTCGGTATTGGGGACGTGCCCATGCGTGTCACTCACAACACCGATTCTAATGATCTGCGACATACGTTTGGCCCTAATGTCTAAGTAAGAGAAAAGTGATGAAGAAACTTGATGTGATTTGCGACCAGAATTTGAATGCTGAACTCCCGATGCATTTATCGACTGATATGGATAACTGAATGAAAACAGTGGATGTGCGTTACCATTCCAGGTTGGGAAGGTTCGGCTGACGGAAGGGAAGTGCACGAGCCCGGGTGCGCGTTTGCTCGGTAGCGTACTCCATGAGGGGATCGTCTGGTCTCGACGGGACTGAAGCCGAAATGACGTGGCTCAGTATGTCCTCCAGGAGGGGGAGGGGACGCAGACCGTTGGGAAGAAACCGGTCGCCTGCGGATAAGCGTTGTAAAGAATCAGTAAACGGAGACTGATCTAAATGAGTACTGCTTTAACTGGTACTAAGAGAATAGTTTAGTCTAAATGTTAGCTAACGGAGGAATCAACCACTGTTTTGTGAATCATTTGCTGTTGCAGCAAGTGAGTAATGCTTTATTAATCAATGTTGGTCAACGGAATGTCTCGACCAATACTTTATTGATCGATCAATAATTCACCTCAACATTAGTAGTAATTGAAAATCTCGGTGCAAAGCAGTGAGTCTCCCGACGCGCCCCGTGAAAAACGTTGCGTCGTGAAAATATCTCAATCAGTTCAGGAGGGTTCATGTTTGGGGGAAATGTGAGGTAACCAGAAATTCCAATTTTCTGAAGATCCCCTGAGTGATTGTTTTCGTTTTCGAATTCATCGTCCAGTGGAATTGAATGTTTATCAATGAACTGAATCAGAAGTTCGAATACTGGTCTGATTTTCAGCGTTAGGACGCCGAAAATCAACTGATATTTACTTACCATGTCATTCCCGCGAGTAGACAGTCCGTCTAACCCTGGCCTGAACAGAATTCGATATATAGGTTTATAGGTTGGTTAAATCGGGCGTGCATGGAGGGAGGTTGGTCGTGTAGATAGGTGTTCAGGATACTGAACTTGATTCGGTTGTCAAATATTCAGACAATCCAAAGCGACGGTGGAATGGTAGAGCAGGCGACGGGGACTCTTTCCATTGGTAAAAGGATAGACATCCCGTCGGCATCAGAAAGGAATGAATATTCAAATGGAAGCCAAACGATTAGATTTTGAGCAACGGATGATGGTCCCCATGTTTCTGTTGGGGGTTGTCTTTCTCCTCTTTCTGGCTGGCTTCCTGCATGGGACCAACCTGCACATCTTGCAGGGGGAGGAAGAGATGTCCCCCATCGAGCATTTCGAGGGTTTCTGGAGCAACCCGCTGGTCGTAGTTTGTCGCTGGGGAATGCTGCTGTTGTGGCCCTGCTTTCTATTTGAAGCGATCATGCACTACCGCTACAAAAGTCCCCGCTGGAAAAAAGCATTCTATTCAGTCCTTTTTCCGCCCGCTCGTATTGGGGCTGCCGATTTTCAAACAGGTAAAACGGTCTGGCTCCCTTTCCTCGGCAAGACCAAAATCAATGCGGGCCTTCGTCATCGTGTCTCTAGAGGAGCGACCTTTCCGATGATCATCATCGCGTTGATGGTGCTCCCTCTTCTGGCTGTCGAACACACTTGGAAAGGGCAAATCGCGGAGCACCCCATACTCTCATACCTGCTACGCGGTGGGGAAGGCTTCATATGGTTCGCCTTCACATTCGAGTTTATTGTGATGCTTCACATCGTCGAGAAAAAATTTCAGTACTGTAAATCGAACTGGCTCGATATCGCCATTATTCTATTGCCCGTTCTAGGTTTCCTGCGGATTTTGCGACTGGGTCGCCTGGTGCAACTGACCAGTCGGATCCCGCAGTTGGGACGGATGGTTCAGCTGTATAATATGCGTGGACTGATTATGAGGTTGTGGCGGGCCGTGCTGGTCTTCGAACTTCTCGATCGGTTACTGCGGGGGACACCCGAAAAACAGCTCACCCGATGCCAGTTACAGCTACAGGAAAAAGAGGCCGAACTCAAATCGCTCCAGGAAAAAATGGCCGCGCTTCAGGAGTTGGTCAATTCAACCGCAATACCGGTAACGGAAGTTGTGGTGAGCGATGATTCTTCCGACGAGGGCGATCTACGGGTCGCCTGATATTATCCCTCGGAATTGATTCAAAATGTTCGCCGGCTGGATATATTTCCTACGCCCGCCCGCCCAAGTCCTATCTGGTCATTACCGGGGTGGAGGTGATAGAATTGAGAGGCGTCATTCTCGCGACTATCCGACTACCTCTGTTAGTGGTAATCTACCAGACAGGTTTTACCATCGCTGTTTGAAATTGACGGGTCACTTTCGTTAATGAACGCGAAAGCAGACGTCTCAAAGGGATCCGAGTGAAAAAGAAAAGTACATTCAGCCTGCGATATCGCAAGGGAAGCACGCTGCATCTGCCGATCACGCTGAACGTGGTTCTGATCTCTCTGAATATCTTGTTGATGGTTTTCTGGATTGTCATTCTGGCCCGTGAAAGCGCAATTACGTCACTCACTTTGGGGACGGTGCTGTTCGCTCTGATTCTCGTCGGCCTCTCGTTTTATCTGTTTCTCACCATCAAGGAAGTCCGGTTACGGAAACAGCAATCCAACTTCGTCGATTCCGTCACCCACGAATTAAAAACGCCGATTGCCTCGCTGCGACTTTATCTGGAAACGCTGCAGATGCGAGAATTGGAGCCCGAACGTCGGGACGAATTCTACAAGACGATGGGCTCCGAGCTGGAGCGTCTAGACCATCTGATCAACCAATTGCTCGAAGTCGCCGGACTCGACGCCATCGGTCAACATTACGAACCGGAGGAGATCGAACTATTGCCCTTCCTCCAAAAATCCGCCGGTATCGCCGCCGCGCATCATAAACAGAATCTGGAAGAAGTCTTCAGCTTCGAAGGTCCGTCAGTAGTCCTGAATACGAGACGGTTGATTCTGGAAATGATCTTCGGCAACCTGCTGGATAACGCCATTAAGTACGGTGGAGATCCACCGCGCGTCAAAGTCGAAATTCTCATTCGTCCCCGAGGGCGGATCGTGACGCGAGTGATCGACAACGGACCTGGAGTTCCGCACGAACTGCGTGCGAAGATTTTTCGGATCTTCTTTCGAGGGGGGGACGAACTGACACGCAAGCAGAAGGGAACCGGTCTCGGATTGTACATCGTAAAAACGTTGGTCAACCTGCTCAAAGGACGGGTGACGGTCCATCATCACTTGCCGACAGGCGGATCAGTCTTTGAAGTCGATTTACCGGGAAGAGCGGGCTGATGAATATACTCATTGTCGAAGACGAAAGTGTGATCGCCGAAGGACTCAAATTTAACTTTGAGCAGGAAGGTTATACTCCCTTCGTTGCGGGCGACGGTCAAACCGCTCTGGATATTCTGCGAGATCCTCAGAACAGTATTGATGTCATTCTTCTGGATCTCATGTTGCCCGGCATGAGTGGCTACGACGTCTGTAAGGAAATCCGTGAGCTCGACCCTCAGGTCCCTGTGCTGGTTCTGTCTGCCCGGACACTGAGTGAAGATAAAACACAGGCTTTCGACCTGGGTGCTGATCAGTACATGACTAAACCGTTCGCGCTCCCCGAACTGCTGAGCCGCGTGCGGAACCTGGTGGGAAGACGTCCGAAGAGCGACCCCGGCCTCAAACCACATGGACGTTCGGAAACTGTTAAATTGCTACCGGACCAATATGAGTTGGGAAAATCGATCATCGATTTCTCCAAGTTTCAGATCCATCATGAGGGAGAAGTCGAAAGTCTGACGACGATGGAGATCCAGCTGTTGAAGTATTTCATCCAGAACGAGGATCGAGTTCTCTCCCGAACTCAGATATTAGAAGACGTTTGGAATCAAAATGCCGAGATCAGCACGCGGACGATCGACAACTTCGTTTTACGTCTCCGAAAAATGATCGAAGAAAATCCCGCAAACCCGCAACATATTGTCTCCGTTCGCGGGACTGGATATCAGTTTTTTAAAACACCGAAATGACATAAGTCATTGCTGTTGAAGTGGATACGTCTGTGACATTGTTTTGACAAAACTTTGACCACGGCATGACAGACGCGCTCCTGCTTTTTCGCTAGAATTCCCTCGAAATTGGAGGAGCAGCATTCTGATTGTAACCGTTGCTCCCATTGATCATTCTAAACCCGTTTGATTTCAAATTCTCCCCCTTTGTCCGGTCTGGGATTTTTCCGACTCGCCTCACTGTTGATAGAGGCAGTTGATAGAAGCTGTGGTCAGAAACAGAACTGGTGCTGACCACGACCGACTTTGAGTTTGAAATCGTAATGTAGGAAATGGCGAATTCATGGCTACTGAATTAGTAGAACCCGGAGTTCCGGTTGAAGAAACTGAGTCGGTGAATGGCAACCAGGCTGTTGCCATGGCTGGCGGTAGTGGCGAAGCCTTACCCATTTGGGATTCATTTCTTCCCACGCATCTGAGTTGGGCCAACGTTGACTGGGCTGTCTTTATGTGGATGTCAGCAATGCACATCGGATTTCTGGCAGCTCCCTTCTTCTTCACCTGGGAAGCGGGAGTGGTTGCTCTGGTGATGCACTTCCTTTGCTCCAGTTGTGGAATCTGTATCGGTTTTCACCGTTACCTGTCACACCGCTCTTTCCAATTGAAAAAGCCGGCCGAAGCTTTCATGCTGACCTGTGCCGTACTTGCCGGACAGGGATCACCTTTGAAGTGGGCCGCCACCCATCGCCTGCACCACCAGCGTTCCGACAAAGAAGGGGACCCACATTCACCACAGGATGGTAAATGGTGGTCTCACTTGACTTGGTTGTTCATGTCTCAGCCTCCTGAGGCAATTGAGGCGCTCTACAAAAAATACATTCCAGATTTGCTCAAAAAACCGATCATGCGGTTTCTGGAAAAAACATACGGTCCTATCCTGTTGTTGACCGCTCCGGCCTTCTTCGCCGCGGGTTATGTTTATGGTGGCGTGACTCAGGGACTCGCCTTCATGCTGTGGGGCCTCTGCTTCCGAATTGTGGTTTCGTACCATAGCACTTGGTGCGTGAACTCGGCGACACACTTGTGGGGATACATCTCCTACAAGACAACCGACACTTCCAAAAACAACTGGTGGGTTGCCCTGCTGACTTACGGTGAAGGCTGGCACAACAATCACCATGCCCATCCCCGTCTGGCTCGCGCCGGTCACCGCTGGTGGGAAATTGACATTTCCTTCTGGGTCATCCGTCTGATGCAAATGATGGGTCAGGCAACTCAGGTTGTCGACAAAATCCCTACCCAGGGAGCCCAGTCGACAGAGCATGAACTGTAAGCACTTCTGAATTGACTGCTCTCAAATACAGCTGCAAAACGCACTTTGTTTCCTTTGGAAATAAAGTGCGTTTCTTTTTGCGCCGGCGGCTATTTACCGAAGCATTTCCCCGTTGCGAAGATAATTCGAGTAAAATTCAGGAATCGCCGCAAAAAGTCACAGCCACTTTACCGGCTGGAAGCGACTCACCTTTATTAAACGAAATATTCCTGTTTCAGGTGCCCGATGAGTTCCTCAGAGTCAACTCCTCAATTGATAACCGACGCCGAACTGCTCCATTCGATCCGAGAGCAGCAGGATCAGGTCGCTTTACAGACGTTAGTCGAGAAGCATTCGACGCTATTAATGTCCGTATGCGCACAGATTCTGCATGATCAAAACGATGCGGAAGATGCGTTTCAGAACATAGTGATTACTTTCGTCAAAGATGCGAGCAAGATTAAGGAACCGCAATATGTCTCTTCCTGGCTCTACCGGGTGGCACAGCGGGAGTCGTTCAACATTCTCAGGAAACGCAAACGCATGCGGACCGAGCCATTAAGAGATCAACCTGTTGAAACTAACGCGATTGTCCCTGTTCCTGAAAAGCGGGAGGAATTAATCGCACTCCATGAAGAGATGGATCAGATACCAGAAAAGTTTCGCAGCCCGTTAATTCTCTGTTATCTGGAAGGGAAATCTCGACAGGAAGCGGCGTTCGAGTTAAACGTCACCGTCAGTTCGATCAAAGCGAGTCTGGCCTCTGGACGAGATCTATTGAGAAAACGATTGCTGCAACGGGGGATTGTTCTCGCCTGGGTCCTCTCGGCCTGGAATTCTTCTCAGGTGTCGGCAGGAGTAACCGTCTCGGCAGCTTTAGCACAACAGGCAATGAGTAGCGGAGTAGCTTCGTCAACGGGCTCCTCTTCCTTGGTGACTTCCATGAATAGTTCCGGTGGAACTGTAGTCAAAGGGGCGACGTACATGACGATGGGATCGACATATAAAATACTTGCGTGGTTGGTGTTTTCGGCTCTTATATTAGGAGGAGCAGCAGCCGTAATCAACTTCGACGACCCTCTGGACGATCCCGAAGTCGCAGGAGAAGTGCCGGTCAAGGTCGAAGAAATCGAATCTGAAGAGCTCGGGCCTGAAGTCCTGGAATTGATTGAAAAGCTGAAAGAGAAGGAGCCGTTGTACCGCAACTTTGATGTGACGATGCATTTCACTGGCGATCAGGCCGTGATGAGAAATACCGGTAATCGCTCGGATGGGATGGAGCAGCGGCAACTTGTTCAACATATCCATCAGCAGCTTCGCAAAGTTATCCAGGGAGAGATGATCCGAACTGAGTTTGACGAAGAGGTCGTTTCTTTCTTCACAGAATCGTTCGATGGGGGCCAGGAAAATATACGCAACCAAACACAACACAAACTTCAGATCGAAACTTTCGACGGCGAGTCGACGACTTCCGTGGCGGTTACTCCTGAGGATCCGATGGTTAAAATGATTCCGAACCCCTATCAAGTCTGTTTAGGAGAGCGTCCTGACAGAAACGTTCCCTTGTCCGACTTGTTTCAGGGGGGCGAACACGCCACTAAAATGATTCAGGCAAAATCAGAAAAACCCTATCCAGCGAGTGCCCGTTTTATGACCTCATTTGTGGAATATACGGAACTCGCTGGCGAACCAGTGATTGTCGTTCATTTTGATTTCTACTTGAAGCGTGCAGCGTCTAATCGGGTGATTCAAAAAGATCGCATCTATCTGGCCATCAATAAAAACTATATCCCGATGAGATGGGAGCTGGATTCGAAAGTAGATCCTACTAAGAAGAATTACTATCAAGTACTCACCTGGTCAGAGCCGGAAGAGGGAGTCTGGTTTCCTGAAACGGCGGAATCGATAAGATATGAAAAGCAGGGTCGCCGAGAGGTCAATTATAGTTATGACGTCACGACCTTGAACCCGGAGTACCCGAAGGCCTTCTTTCAAGTTGAAGAGTCAGCGAATTCAGACGAAGTCGATGAACGTCCTGTTCCTTAGCACTCACTCTATATCGCATTCCAGATATCTGTAGCGTGTTCAGTCGGCGTAGCCTGCTGTGTGTAAGGGCTTTTTGGGACCGATAGCCGCCACACTTATCCTGGACAAGATCTAAATCGCGATTGGAATCCTCAGTTGAAGTCAGAACCTCTTCCCGTCGGTACCGACAGAGTGCCCAGCAGGAATGCCGCGGCCGAGGCGGTCCAAACTGAATAAGTGAAAGGGCCTTCGGCACCTGTTGCCACGGACATCGATAAGGCGAATGTGAGCAGCATCAGACTACTCCCATAGGCGAAAATTCGAAGCTGGTAGCCCACCAGTAAACCAATCGCCAGAACTATTTCTATCACGGTTGCCATCCAGGCAAACAGCGGGACCAGCCCCTGCGGGAGAAACCAGAGCAGCATCGCCGTGTAGTCGGTGAAGGCAGTGAAGTTTCCCCAGGCAACTTCTCCCGTACCCGGTTCACCCCAGAGGCCAAAGCGGTCTGCGACTGCTGAGAGAAAAGAGAACGCCAACGCAACTCGAACTGCAATCATGGCGATCTTGAGAAGAAGGGAGTGTTGAACAGAATGACTATTCATATTGAAGGCTTCTTTTTCGCATTAGGGGCTGGTTCGGAAAAAGTTCGGGGGATGATTCTTAGTTTCGCTGCTTTCGACCAGAAAGAGAAACGGATGGATGTGGAACGGTGGCGGGATGAGCTTGTCTGTTCCCATTAAATGAGTCGCAGTAAAGCAATCGATCACTCCAACGAATCCTGCAAAAAAACGGCTGGCCCGTTTCCAGACCAGCCGTTTAGAGTTTAGCATTCATCGGAGATGTAGAAGGCTTACATTCTCACGTAAATATTCTGTTTCTCCAGGCTGCGGACCATGGCCCAGACAATGACGAGGAACAGCATCATACTCCAGAAAATGAACCAGGGGCCTGCATCATCGGGCAGGATTTCCGGGAGAAATGCATGCATGATTACTTCGTGGATGGCGTAGGCGGCTAGTGGGTTCATGCCGAAGGTACGGAAGACCGGCACCACAACTCCACCAATGTCGCACAGCACGACAAAGAGTGCGAGTACGACGAAGGCAAAACCGGTCGCGAACATGATGAAGGGCAGGGTGACCACTCGTTTCCAGAGCAACCAGTAGTTTGCCATCTGCGTTTCCGCTCCGCCAATCAGATAGTCTTCTTCCTGGGTGAAGGGCGTATTGGGGATATACGAACTCCAAGAGCGATTGCCCAGTTGAGACAGAGGAGGAATCACCGGTGAGGCAGGTTGGTTATACGCTCGGTTACTTCGGACCTGTGAGGCTTCGGCAGGCTCAATCAACAACGCTCGAATCTCTTCCTGTACCTCATCGTTCTTGCTGCTGATGAATTCTTCGACTGACATTTCCCGATCAGCATCGTCTTCGTAGTAACCGTTATCTGCAAGAATCTGTTTATTTTCCTGTTCGATAACGCGAGGAGAATCATAGAAGTTGGCGAGACCAGACAGGAGGTATGCGATTACCATGAATCCGGCTCCCCAGCCCAGTAGGTTGACCACATTCTTTTCAGCCTTTTCACCGTTCATAATGTCGAAACTGAGCGAGCCAGCAAACATCGCGACAGCCCAAGCAAAGACGCCGAAGCAGCCACCATCCCAGCCACGGTTATTTCCTGTGCCCCACAGTTGGCCCATCCAGTTGTTCAAGCCGTGTTCAGGGTTGATATAAATAGCACCTTCGGTGTATCCGAAGAAAAACTGCCAGTTGAATATATAGGTGATGAACATATGCCCGAGACCGAACAGGACCATCACTCCGAACCGACTCCAGAAGGGAAGATGAATGAAAGGAAGCACGACGAGTTGTGTCACGCCAATTACGGCGAGCGTTTCCCACAGGTCTGACTTTAAAACTAACGCAAATGTTTTGCCCATGTGAGACCAGAAATAGGGTGCCCCTGTATATTCAGGATTCCAAATATCAGAATCGATCAGTTCCTGTTCCTGCACACTCAGGTCGGCTTCCTGGATTTCGCCAGAAAATAGTTTTTGTTCCAGTTCCGCTTTTTCTGCTTCCAGCGATTTATAATAAGTGTATCGTTGATAATCACGATCGCGAGAAAGTTCATTTTCAGTATATAAACCCTCTTCAACCAATTCATAAGCGGCTGCACCTTTCTTGGCGTTTTGTGCCTGCTCGTGTTTCATGTATTCCTGATAATACTCGTGGTTGGTCAGGAACAGCTCGTAATTTTGATCGACCCCCCTTTGGATTCTCGCATTAAGAGCTTGTTCTTCTGACCCTGCCAGTGGTTCATCGGTCGAAACCAAAGCCATTTCTTTGGCGGCCACCTGCTTGCGAATTTCGTTGCGGACTGCTTCTTCGTTTAACTGATCCTCGGGGGTTCTAAGAAAACCTTCCAACTCTCTTTCATTCATTTCGATGTCCGGATCAACATAGAAATCGCTGTAACTTCCCCAGTCGTGTCCGATTCCGAAGATCGCGACTGAAACCAGGATGAGCGCCAGAGATCGTCGAACGTAACTGAGATACGTTTTCGTTTTGCCCAGTTGCGGCAGGCGTTTCAGGATGGTGAGCCGAAAAGAAAATCCGACTGCAAAAATAAATGCCGGCATGATGGTGTCGGCGTAACTGAAGAAATAATCGTTGTGCAGCAACGTTGTGTAGACATTGTCGAAATGTCCCAGGTAGTTGACGATGAACATCCCCAGAACGGTATAGCCCCGGAACTGGTCCATGGAGACGATACGGCCCGTATTGGTGGCGGGGGGGACCAATGCTGCTTCTGTCATAATAAAAAAGAACCTCTGTATGATCGTTGGCGAAACGGAGGGGAGTAACTACGGAGTGTGAGTGATAGCAGGTAGAGAAAATACTTCGAATGTGAGTGCGTGAAACGCAAGAAGCGGTTGAATGAATGTTGCTTCGAGAGCTTCTAACATAACACCAACGCTTCGTTACCTCAACTATCAACCGAGTCGGAAAGAGGTGACGTGCTGATAGATTTTCACGTTCGGCGAAGTTTTGAATCAGCTTTTCGGGTCGTTTTCGAAGGCTTTGTACAGTACACCACAGTTGACATAATGTTGATAAGCATGGGAGAGGCGGCCTTGCTGTTCCGCGGTCAGTGAACTGATCTCCCGCGCGGGCACGCCCGCCCAGAGTGTGTGAGGTGGAACGACAGTTCCTTCCCGCACGACGGCCCCTGCGGCAATTAACGCTCCTTTTCCAATCTTACAACCCGTTAACAGGGTGGCGCCCATGCCGATCATCGCTTCATCTTCAATATGACAGGCATGCACGATGGCGCGATGACCAATCGTTACCCGGTTTCCAATTTCGCAAGGATAACCACGATCGGTGTGTAAGACGGAAAGGTCCTGAATATTTGTCTCGTCACCGACGGTAATCGATTCGCCATCCCCTCGCAGGATAGCACCGTAGAAAACAGAGGACCGGCGACCCAGTTTGACTCGACCGAGAACCGTTGCGTTGGAGGCGATCCAGGCGGTTGGGTCGATCTCCGGTTTCGCGTTGAGTGCCTTCCATATATCGGGGACGTCCGGATAGGGGAGTTCCGGTATATCGGAAGACCCTGCATTGTTGATTCCGGTATCATCGGCGGGCTGATTCATGGGGGGAACTCCTCCTGGGGCTGCTCAACTACGCGTGTTTTATCTATCAGGTCGATCAACTCGGTTCGGAAGAACTCGAGTAAGGTTGCTCGTGGTCTTGTGTGGTTCCCGGAGTAAGCTGGGCGACTCCTCCCAGAGGTAAAGGAGATCCTGTTTCCGGTTCGGGAATTAGATTCGGCGACTCTTCTGATTGCTTCAGTGCTTCCCCCTTCTGGTTTTTCGGTCTTGGAGGTCGCAATATGAACAATGCTATCATGGTGAGGAGCGTGCCGCAGCAAAGCCAGAATGTCATCGGTTCCCCGAACAGGAAAACGGCGATCATCCCACACATGGCAATCTGTGACGTATTCACCAGATTCGCTTGAACGACGGTGATGTATTTCATCGCAGCACCGATCGCAAAGAAGGCAATTGCGTTAAAAATGCCAGCGTATGCCATCATCCGCCATTCGGAAGGGGTAGCGGCCAACATCTCCGCTGTTTCCATTCGCAGCACGCAGTAAATACCAAGAGCAACGACACCCACTGTGCTTAACCAGACGAGGGTTCCCGCGAGAGAAACCTGCTTTTTTAAACAGTGTCGGATGGCGACGCCACTGGTTCCATAAGAAATTCCCGCAACCGTCGCTGCTCCAATTGCGATGATCGTTGTCCAGATACTCGATTGATCAAGGTAAGTGTTCGCCGCCGTCGCTTCTTGTGTCGCCATACCCAAGAGGACCACAGCAGTCAGCAGCAGCACGATGGAAACGACGGTCCGCATCTGGAGCGTTTCTTTCAGCCAGAACCAACTTAACCAGGCACTACTTAATATGATGCTGGCAAAACAGAGGGGCACAGACAGGGCCAAACCACCGTAGCTGAGGGAATACTGGAAGCATACATTTCCACCAAATTGCATGATCAATCCGAAACCAATCATTGGCCAGAACAGTTCTTTCGGCGGAAGCGCGCTCAGCCCTTTAAATCGGCGATGAGCGAGAACCACCCAACTGAGGATCGTGGCGGGAACGGCTTTAATACAGGTGACCCAGACTGCCCAGTCGAAGTCGCTGGTGTCCGCCAGGTTGTTCAGCATTGAATTGGCGATGGAATAGCAAATCGCCGAAAGAAAACCGAGTGCAATGCCCAGCGGTGCGAGATTACGAGAGGATGTCGCGGAAGTCATCAGGGACGAGGGCTCATTTCTCGTGGAAGGCAATTCTCGTGCGAAGTAATGAGAGCGAACCGGGTTGCTCTCTCCCTAACAAAAAAGTTCCAGGGGCAGTTAAACTTAGTACTGCTGCTGGAACTAGAATGGCATCATTATGCTGGAATTGATTCTGAAAACTGATGGTAGCGACCTGCATCCGATAAGGAAGACAGAAGCGGGCCGACAGCCGATTTCAGGATTACCTTAAATAATGGGCGTGGCAGGATTTGAACCTGCGACTTCCACCGTGTGAAGATGGCACTCTAGCCCCTGAGTTACACGCCCCAAAGTTGACCACATCTTAGCCAAACTACAGGAAATCTCAAGTTCCGTTCCCTGCTTCAGATCGGAAATCCGGAGGCTGTATTCAGAAACAGGCCCAGCAAGCGACAATTTTAAACGGAACTTGCGGTGAAGGTGAACTCTTTTGGCAGGGGCAGTATGATGGGGCTGCTCAAGATGAGTATACATCATTATTCACATGATACTGATGACCGCCCCAAGACTGACGATTTTCTTCTGCCTTAATCCTCCTTGTCCGTATTATTTTCGACCACTTGTCCATGACCGACCGCACGTTGCAACAATCTGCTCAATTTATTTCCGGGATTGGACCGGAGATGGCCGCTCTTCTGGCTCGGATGGGGTTGGAAAGTGTGGAGGACATGTTATGGAATCTGCCGCGCGACGTGTTGGATCTGACTCACGTCAGCCGGGTTGAAGATTTGCAGGCGGACGAACTACAAACTGTCCGCGGTCAGGTTGTCGATATTGATGGTCGGATGTTGAATCGGGGGCGGGTACTAACGACTTGCCTACTCGATTGCGATGGCGCGTATCTGCAAGCCAGCTGGTTCAATCAAGCCTGGGTTCGAAATAAGCTTGTTCCGGGTGGAACTTACCTGTTCTCAGGAAAACCCAAACGGCGTAGCGGTCGTTGGGAGATGTCCCACCCCAGAATGCAATTTCTGGAAGAGGACGAACAATCGGCACACGGTGGCATTCTGCCCAAGTATGGACTAACCGAGGGACTGAAGATGCACACCATGCTTCGTCTCATGCGGACCGCCGTCGAAGAGTATTCCGATCTTCTACCGGAACGATTGCCGGAATCGTTCCGGACTCATTTCGAGTTGAGCACGCTGCAAGAGGCGATTCGCCAAGTGCATCTTCCCAACACGATGGACGAATACAATGCTGCTCGTCGCCGATTGATCTTTGAAGATCTTTTGGAGTTCGAAGTCGGTCTCGCTCTGCGCAAACAGCGTTGGCAGAAACAGGGCCAGGCACCTGTGTTGCCTATGTCGGCCAAAATTGATTCTCGTATCCGGCGTCGTTTTCCGTTTCAATTTACTCCGGGACAGAACGAGGCGATTACCGATGTCGTCGCCGATCTACAACGTGATATCCCAATGCATCGATTGTTGCAGGCGGATGTCGGTGCCGGTAAAACGGTCATTGCAATCTACGCGATGCTCGTAGCGGTAGCGGCTGGACATCAGGCCGTATTAATGGCACCTACGGAGGTTCTGGCAAATCAGCATTGGCAGACACTAAGCAGTTTGTTGTTCGACAGTCAGGTTAATATCCAACTACTGACGAGCGCCCTGACAACCGCGCAGCGACGAGAGGCGTTAACACGTATCAAAGAGGGGGCCGTTAATCTTATCGTGGGAACTCAGGCAGTCATCCAGCAAGATGTCTTGTTTCACAAACTGGGAGTGGCGGTGATTGATGAACAGCATAAGTTCGGAGTCGAGCAGCGGGCGGTCTTCACCAGCTCCCAAGATTCTCCCCATGTTCTCGTCATGACGGCGACACCAATTCCCCGTAGTTTGTGTATGACGATGTTCGGTGATCTCGATCTAACATTAATAAATGATAAACCTCCCGGTCGCCAGGCCGTTGTCACCAGCCGAATTATGGGAGTCGGAGCCCGAAAGAAAGCCTGGCAGTTCATAACCAAACAACTGCAAACGGGCAGACAGGCTTACGTAGTCTGCCCCCGAATTGAAGTGAGTGAACAGGAAGTGGCCGATCCGCTGGAGATCCCTGTCAGCGCCGAAACCGTCTTTAAACATCTGTCTCATAACGAATTGAAAGACTTCCGAGTCGAATTGCTGCATGGGCAGATGGATCGAGAGCGGAAACAGGCGACGATGGAACGGTTTCGCAATCAAGAAACGGATGTGCTTGTCTCCACAACGGTTATTGAAGTCGGTGTCGATGTTCCCAACGCGACATTGATGGCCATTATGCAGGCCGAGAGATTCGGGCTGTCTCAGCTCCATCAATTACGGGGCCGCATCGGTCGAGGCAAATACCAAGGGTACTGTTTCCTCTATTCAGAAGCCGATTCCGAAGAGGCCAGCCAACGCCTAGCTACTTTGGAACAGACGAATGATGGCTTTCAGGTTGCCGAGGCCGATTTTGAATTGCGAGGTCCGGGGGATGTTCTCGGCACGCGGCAGCACGGAGCGATGCCACTTCGGGTTGCTCACCTGGTCCGCGATGTCAAAGTCCTCGAAGAAGCCAGAGGAGCCGCCTTTAAACTGGTTGAGAGTGGCCGGTTACACGACCCGGAGTATCAATCGCTCCATCGGCAAGTCGAAGAACGCTTTGGAAGCCTGCTCTCCCTGACTCCCGGCGGCTGATTACAAGGTCGACGGAAGCTCACCACGCCATGTTCTGTTGGAGTCGGAAGACTGGGTAGAACAGGAGGGCTTCGGGCGCGGTCTCGTGTTGACACGTTTTTGAAATCCGGATAAGACCCGCGTCTCTTTCTCTCTTTCTCTACCCCAAAACCAAAATAGGCTCAAGTTTTCGTCATTCACCGTAAGGGTGGAACGAAGTCATTTGAGCCGGGACGTTCTATCGTCAGGTCCTTTTCATGCGCTCATTTTGCGTCTGGAAAGCAGCGTGATCGGTACAACGAATAAATAGCCTGCGTGCGTGCAGGACGGGAATATGAAAGCTCTCCTCTCAGATACTAAGGTTCAAGCTGGGTTCGGCATACTATTGCTGATTCTAGGTGGGATCAATTTCTGGTTGTGGAACGACCACGAGGAGTTTCATCCCGACGAATACCTCAAGGTCGCGCTGAAGAGACTTGTCCCCCGCAGCCAAATGGATGCCAATCTGGTCAATCTGGATTCGGCAGAACTACGACGTCAGGCGTTGCAAGCCACGCGTTGGGCAGAAGCGGTTGCTTACCCAGGTCAGGAACTGATTGTTTCGTTCGACTATCTCTACGGCATCATCTACTTTGGTGATGCGATGGCAATGGAAGGGGACCCTAGCACTCAAAAACCGATGTTGCGTAAAGCGGCCTGGCACCTCCGAGAGGCAGATCAGGGAGAAGATCCCCAATACAAACACAGATTGAAATACGCTTATGGTGTCTGTTTGCAAAAACTGGGCAATACCGATGAAGCGATCAATCAACTGGAACAAATTTTTGATTTCAAAGAGGCCATTAAAGCTCATCGACCGGGAAAATCGAAAGATGACATCGAAATTGAGCCTCTGTCTGCCCGGCAATTACTAGATGCTTCTTTGCGGCTTCAAAACATGTGGTGGTTGGAAAAAGACGAAATGACCCTGCTGAAAGCGGCTCGTTATTCCAACGCTGTTTACTGGGTGCTTCAACAGGGTCCCGGAATTCTGCCACTCCACGAAGAACAACCTTACCCGGAAATGTCGCCACAACAACTGGATCAAGTCGATCCGAATAATAAACTGGTTTTCACGCATCAGGGCATTACTAAGTTTACAGATGAACAACGTTACGAAGCCTTGATTTTACGAGCACAGGTTTACGCTGCGGTAAACCGCATCAGCGATCTGCTTGATTCTCATCCTGAACTGACAGGGGTTAGTGTCGATGCCATTATTCATCGAGAACTAACTGACGAAGAACGAAACCTGCAGAGCACAAAGTTGATTCAGGCACAGCATCTGATGGAGGAAGGTTTGTTCCAACAGGCGAGAAAAGGACTCGAAGAAATCGCCCATTCCAAAGGACTCGACCGGACTTATGCTCGTAAAGCCCTGTTCCTCATTGGTGAATGCGATCGTGAGAGTGGGGAATTGTTAATTGATGAAAACGATCAACAGGAACGATTCGACCGGGCAATTGTCTTTTATGAACGGACCGCAGATGAATTTTCCAATACTCCGGAAGGGGTTGCTGCCAACCTTTGGGCGGCTGTGCTTCATCAAAAAGTGGGTAAGGACGAACAGGCCCTGCAACGTTACCGCAAAGCGCTTAAGTCCATTGAAGACGTGGAGGAGTTTCAGAATATCTGGCTCAGTCTCTTAAGATTTCAGGATGAAGTCCATCGTGGCTGGAGACGGTGGATCGATGAACAGAAATATGACGATGCCATTGCTCTTTCGAAATGGTTGCCTCGACTTTTCAGCGAAGCCCGATCTAAAGAGTTGGTTGCTGAAACCTATAAACAACACGCTCTCTATCTGGATGAACGCCTTAAATCTGCGAACTATTCCCAGTGGAAGAAACTTAAAACAGAGATGCGCGCCGTCTGGGTTCAAGCCGGAGCGGCTTCCGAAGAAAAAGCCCAGTATTTGAAAAACGCCTCTGAATATTCCGATGCACTCTGGGAAAGTTCCGACCAGTATCGTCGTGGACACGACTTCAAGAAATCGATTCGTGTAACGCACCAGTTTATCTCGTGCAAACCGGGAAGAGGCTTGGCCCGCGCCTATGTGCGATTGGGAGAAAACTATATGGATCTCGATCTGTTAGACGACGCGATCGAGGCGTTCAAACGAGTAATACTAGAATATCCAACGGATGTCTTCGCTTTCGAGGCACAGCATCTGCTCGGACAATGTTACTTTGAAAAAAGCTATCTTGATGAAAAAAATTCGGACAACCTGGCTAAGGCAGAAGAGGCCTGGGTAAAGGTCTATACATCAGAAAAGCTGACCCCCGATGCGTTGGAATGGCGTCGCACTCTTTTCGGATTGGGGAGACTGTATTTCCTGAAAGGATCGATGATCTACAACCAGAACATGATCAGCGGTAAAGAATCCAAAGAGAATGATTCGGCGAACGAATCGGATCGACTTAATGAGGCGTTCGATTACTGGTCTCTCGCCATTGATCGCCTAGACGAGCTACTGGTTCGCCTCCCGGATGGTGAAAACCAGTTCGAAGCCCGGTACCTGTTAGCGCACGCCTATCGGCGCAGTGCCGAAAAGCCCGCTGCCGAATTCGAAATTGCCGAAACCGATACGGCACGAGAAGGTCTCCGTCTGCAGGTTAACGAATTTAATCTGGAAGCGATGGGGCAGTTTGAAATCCTGCGTGACAAACTGTTGAAACTCAAAAATGCCGATCGTCTGGATGAACTCGGTCAGCGAATTCTTCGAAACAGTTATTTTGAAATCGCACACATTCTGTATGCCCTTGGCGATATTGACGCGGCGAAAGATGCCTACTTCGCGGCGGTAACTGAATATCCCGATGATGAGATGGTCATTCTTTCCTACATTCAAATCGCCAACTGTTTCAAACAAAAGGGACAGGATCTGGACGCCAATGCATTCATCGCCACGGCCCGATTTACCTATGAAAAATTTCTGCAGGATGGAACGATCTTCGCGAAGAACAAAACGAACCTGAGCCAGGATGAGTGGGGCTACTGGTTGGACTGGACCAGAAATGCGTATGGCCTGTCTCAGGCAGACTCGACTGAAGAAGGTGACCTGCAATGAAACGTCTTATTACCAAACAAACTTGTTTATTTGAGGCTGGGGTAATGATAGCACCTTTTTCAATGAGAGAGGATGCGTAACATGTCGACACGAAAATCGATGAACTATCACTCCTTTTTTAAACACAGATACGAACATTGCCGCATTCTTCTGGCTCTCTCTGAAGAGCAGAATCAGGCGATTGTTGAGAATCGACTTGACGATTTATTATCGATCATCGGCCGGAAACAGCGTGTACTGAAGTTGATGGAAGATGAAAAAAGGCAACACCCCGAACTCTGGGAACACTGGCAGTCGGATCGCGAAACATTTGACGCGAACAGTCGAGAGCAGTGTGAGCAATTGCTATCGGATACCGAAACGGTCATGGCCTCTCTCGTTCAACTTGAACAACAGGGAACCAGCCAGTTGCAGAAAAACCGGGATGAAACTCAGCAACAGCTACATCTGGTCTCTCAAAGTATGCAGGCGAATGACGCCTACAGCGACCAGACAGATGAGAAGACGCACCGCTATTTGAATGTCGGGCGTTAATTATTGTCGTTCAAACAGATCAAGCCGTCATCAGAATCAGATAACTTATCGAATTAACATCGATTTTGCGGAGTTGGAATTATGCATTCGCATTCATTCAGCACGAACAATTCAATCGCCCCCCAGGTCCTGATTTATGCGACCGAAGGGACAACTCGTCACCGTCGTTGCGAGCAATTGCAGCGGGCTGGGTTTTTACTTCAGCAGGCCGAAAGCTTTGCAGCAGTGAAGGAAAGCCTGTTGGAAAGCGATGTCGCCGTCTGCCTGGTGGAAGCGGTCGATGGCAATCGGGCTATTGTTGAGTTCTATTCCTTCATTCAGGAACAGCAGCTCCATACGCAGCTAGTCTGCATGATACCCGAATCGGAATCGGTCAGTCGGATGACGATTCCCGCTGCACGGTATGATATTCTGGAATCAAACACTCCGGTTGATCGACTTCGTTCAGTTCTGTTTGCAGCAACCGAACGTCATCGCCTGTCGTCGGAAAACCGAAAGCTGCAACAGCAACTCGTTACACAATGTTTTGCCCCACTGGTATGTATCAGCCCGGCGATGCAGCAGTTGCAGTCTTCCCTGGAGGTCCAGGCTAAACAAGAACTTCCTTTCTGTCTGGTAGGAGAGCAGGGGACCGACTTTGTACGGATGGCGCGTTGCGTTCACTCGCTTAGTTCTCGCGGAGTCAATCGTTTTCAGGTCTTTCATGTCGGGCACCATACGCTGGAGCAAATGGAAACCGAACTTTTTTCCAACGCACCAGAATCCCGTATCCAGCTAGCCTCCGGTGGTAGCCTGCTGTTGGATCAGGTCGAAGCGATGCCGCTTACCATGCAGCCGGCTCTTGTTCGTTTGATCGAACGAACTCAACGACATGACGAACAACTGGGAATGACTACGACTCCCCTGCCAAGATTGATTCTGTCATTAAGCGAAACTATCGAAACGGCATTCCAATCCGAACGGATTATCCCAGAGCTATATGCGTTGCTGGGTGGCTGCCAGATTTCCGTGCCCCCATTGCGGCAGCGACGGGAAGATCTGACCTGTCTGGCTGAGAACATATTGGAAGAGATCGCATTACAAGAAGGGTTGCCTATTCAAGCTCTTGATAGCAGCGCTCTGCATCTGATTCAAACACAATTCTGGTTAGGAAACGAAGCCGAACTCCGATCGATTCTATACAAGGCATGCTCTTTAAATCCGGGTCACATGCTGACCTCAGAACTGTTGCGAGCCTGGATCGGCACCGATTCAAACTCGGCAGAACAGGCGGGATTAACGCTTAAAGAGATGGAACGTAAACTCATCGAGACGACATTTACCCGGTTCGGCGGCAATCGAGAAAAGACAGCTCAGGCGTTGCAAATCGGTTTGCGAACCTTGTCGGGCAAGCTGAGAGAATATGGTTATCCACCCCGGGGCGGCCCAGGCTCGAACATTAAGACTGAAGTCTCTTCTGAACTTCGTCGAGCCGCTTGAGCCAACCCTGATTGTCTCTTTAGACCGATTTATAGACCTCTTTTGAAAATTGAATTTCTACGCGACCAGGATATCTCGCCATGATGCATTCCCTATTCGATCAAACCACGATTCCTCTCCTGGAGAAGGTTGCGCAGTTTGGTCAACGACGTCACGAAGTGCTGGCCGGGAATCTGGCGAACGTAGATACGCCCGATTATCGTCCTCGCGATTTGCCTGTCGATGATTTTAAACAGGCACTGCAACAGGCGGTAACACAGAGACAGCTGAATGAAACCGGAGGGAATTCCGCTGCGGACTATTATGCCATCCGCACGTCGCCCCAGACCAAATTTACAGAAGAACTATTTCAGGCAGTTGAGGCGGATCCGGAAAACGTCACCTTTCATGACAACAATAATCGCAGCGTCGAGACCGAAGTCGCCAAAATGACCAAGAATATGATGATGCAGAACTATGCGGTGCAACTGATGACGGCTCAGTTTAACCTGATGCAGTCGGTCATCTCGGGTCGTGCGTAATTTTTGATTAGCCACTGTTTCAGGATCATACCGAACACAGTTTCGTTCGAAGGAGTCGAATATGTTTAAAGCAATTGATATCAGTACCAGTGCTCTAGTTGCTCAGCGAATGCGGATGGATACGATTTCCGGCAACATTGCTAATGCCCATACGACACGCGATGCCGAAGGAAACTTGAGTCCCTTTCAACGTCGATTCGTTACCTTCGCGGCTGACAATAAGGATGACACCCGTGGAGCGGGTGTCGTTGGAGAAGTGCAGGTGGATGACGCAACACCTCCTCGACGCAAGTTTGAACCGGGACACCCCGATGCCGATCAGGATGGATTCGTTTCTCTGCCGAACTTTGACATGGTGACCGAATTCGTCAATGCAATGGAGGCTAACCGTGCGTACGAAGCGAACGTCGCCGCGATGGACATCACCAAACAAATGACCCAGTTAGGGCTGAAAATCCTCGGTTAGATAATCTCGATTAGATAATGTCGTCGTGTTAATTGAAGTTGTACATCTGACGCTCTTACCAGCTCCTGTTCGATGTGGAAAATAGAAAATGACCCAACCCATTTCCTCACTGTCTCAATTCCCCCCTTTGATGCAACCTGACTTCCCGAATTCTGCGACCGAATCGGGAGCAGTGGGTGGTGGGTCTTTTCAGGATTTGCTCGTGGGAGCAATTTCGGAAACGAACCAGTTGGAATTGAGCGCGAACAATGCGATTGATCGCAGTTTGATCGGAGAGGATATCTCCCAGGTGGAAGTCATGTCCGCAGTGAAAAAGGCAGACTTGTCGATGCGAATGCTCCTCCAGATGCGTAACAAGGTCATGGAAGCCTACCAGGAACTCCAGCAATTGCGGATGTAGATTCGATCGCCTGTATAACGCGAAAGGGCATTTGAAAACCTGGTTGTGGATGATCTGGATGCTACAAATAGAGAGGCAAGGTCACCCGTTAGAGGGTTTTGAAACTGCTTGTAAATAGAGAAATGATCTCAGAAGTAGACGAAATAATCAGATAAAAATTCTCCCAAAACTCAGATAGACTCAAGTCGGCAATTCCTTGTATAACTCCCGCCACTCTCTCCTGCATAAATTGTAAACAAGGCAAATCCTGTGGATCGACCCGTCACTGACGGATGGCTCCCGGTTTGCACAGTTGTGGTATTGCCCGAGTTATGGAATCTCTCAAAAACACGCTGGCTCAGCTTCAGAAATTGTACCAGACGTTTACGCCCAGTCAGCGCGGAACGCTGGCCTTGGTGACCTTAATGGTTCCACTCATCTTTTACTTCGTCGTCATGCGGGGTGAGGCGGGCGGAACGACCCCCGTTCTGTATGGTCGTCGATTCAATGTCGAAGAGATGAATGTCGCTCAGACAGCTTTGTTCGACGCCAACCTGACCGATTTCGATACGAGAAGTGGCCAATTGCTCGTGCCGAGCGTCGACCTCGATCGATATAACTCGGCTTTGCTCAGCTCCACCGGCCTGACTGCATTCGGTGGTTCAGTTCAATCGGAAGAGGAAAAAGCATTAGGAAACCTGTCTGCGTTCACTAGCAATAAACAGTTCTCTGTCGCGATGGGGAGTGCCAAAGAAAAAGAATTGGCCAAGCTCATTGAAAGTTATGACGGAATCGACGTCGCGACGGTGAAATGGGCACCTTCTGTTGGACGCAGCTGGCGGCAAACGGGTCCGGCAGGGACTGCATCTGTGTCCGTACGACCTCGTGCGGGCGTGCATTTGAATCGAGAACAAATCGATGGCATTCGCCTGATGGTGGCGAATTCACTGCCCGGCATTACCGCGCAGCACGTTTCGGTTCTCGATCTCGCTACCCTCCGCAATTACAGTTCCGATAACGATAATGATCCTGCCAGCGATAAATTGCTACGCCTGAAAAACGAACATGAACGCACTATTCACCAGGAATTGCTCTCTGCTTTAAGTTATATCCCCGACGTGAACGTGTCGGTTACGGTTGATCTATCGGAAATCAAACGGCAGACCCGTCGGGAACAGACGGTTGATAGCAAGCAAACGGTTGCGATTCAGCAATCGGTCAAAACTCGTCAGCAACAGTTTCAAAAACGACAGGTTCGACAGGAACCGGGCGTCGTGCCGAACGCCAGTTCGCTGAGCGTCGGTGGCGAACAGTCTCCGGATAGTAGTAGTACCCTGACCGAGGAAGATACCGAGACCTTAACCGTTCCCCGTTTTGAGATTTTGAACGAAGAGATTTTTGGCGCGACCCCCACGGCTACGCGGGTCTCAGTGACTATTCCCGAAGATTATCCTCGCACCTTATTGCTGCGCCGAAACCCGGATCTGGCTCAGACGCCGACGTCGGAAGATTTTCTGCAACAAATGGGAGTGGTCAAACTCGAAGTCGAAAATCAGGTCAAACAGCTGATCGCTACTCGTATCAATGTCGACCTGATCGAGAATCCGAATCCCAGCTCGATCTCTGTGCAGACGGTGATACCGCAGGAACCCGTCACTCCCGAATTTAACGTTCCCCTCACAGACAAGCTGATCGACTGGATCACGAACTGGGGTGGGGCCGTCATGCTGGTAGTACTGGCTCTGTGGGCACTGCGATCACTCAATAAAAGCATGCCGGCACTTCCCGACGTGGAAATGGAAGCAGCTACTTTGCAGGCAGCCCTGAGGCCTCATGTCGAAGAAGAGGCCGAAGAGAAGCACCACTCCTCATTTGTATTGCCGGAAGCAGGCGAGCGGGAAGACTTCCAGACGGTTGTTAAAGAAAACCCGGAAATGACCGCTGCCGTCATTAGCAACTGGATCCGTAATACTCGCTAAACGACGTTTGCGGCACTAATTGGTGAAGCCAGTTAAGTTTGAATCGTGCGACTGGTGATCGATCCGTCTGAAATCGATCTTGATCCCAATGCCGTAAAAGGGTATTTAAAGGCCCTTCTTTCCGAAGGGATGTGCACTGGTGATCAGTGTGGAGGGGCGTCCGCCACAGTCGCCAGATCATCTTCTTCGTGATTCAACGACCTATTTTGTGAGGGGCAATGCCCCCGCATTTTCATGAACAGCTTCATATCATGGATGATATCGACAAAGCAGCTGTACTGATTCTGAGCCTGGATAAACCGGTCGCAGCGGAAGTTCTCAGCCTGCTGCCCAAACATCTGGTCGAGGCGGTGACGTATCGTCTGGCCAAAATGGAAAACATCTCCAAGGAACAGCAGAAGACAGTCTTCACTGAGTTCTACAGCATGGCGAGCGAAAGCACGCAAATCGGCGGCGGAGGAATGGACTTCGCCGGTGAACTGCTGTCCCAATCACTGGGCGACGAGCACGCGGCTGAGATCCTGGACAATATCAAACAATCTCTCAGCGCGGTTCCCTTTGGTTTTCTACATAAAGCTGAAGCAGAAAACCTGCTCGCATTTATCAGCGACGAACACCCCCAGACCATCGCGTTGATTCTTTCTCATCTGCCGGCTCAGTTATCTGCAGAGGTTGTTTCCGGATTGCCTTCAGTCAAGCAGATGGAAGTGATCCGCCGCGTCGCTCATATGGAGCAAACCAGCCCGGAAGTCGTATCGGATATCGAAGCGAGCTTGGAAAGTCGTATGACCTCGCTCCTGTCGAGGCACTCTGAAAAAGCGGGTGGCGTGCCGATGGTGGCGCAGATTTTGAACGTCACCGATCGTACTACAAACAAAATGATTCTGGAAAAACTCGAAGAGGAAGACGTCGATCTGGCCGAAGAGATTAAACGATTGATGTTCGTCTTCGACGATCTGATGAAACTCGACAGCAAAGCGATTCAAGCGTTGCTCAAAGAGGTCGACAATGCGCAATGGGCGATGTCACTCAAAGGGGCGTCGGATCAAATCAAAGACAAAGTGCTGGGCAACCTTTCCCAGCGAGCAGCAGATTTACTTCGCGAAGAAATGGAGTTCCTGGGGCCGGTCAAACTCAGCGACGTCGAAGCGATGCAGCAGCAGATCGTCGATGTAGTTCGTCGTCTCGAAGACGCTGGCGAGATCGAAGTCTCCGCCAACGAAGGGGATCGCATGATTACTTAACGAGTGGGATGTCAGACCCTTCGTATGTAACCAGTTGAATCGTACCAATTTACCTCCCGGGGATGAGATTAACTCCATGGCGTTTCAAGAATCAGATCGAGTGTTGAAAGCGGGATCCTTTCGCAATATGGGATCGAAGGTCGCGTTCAACTATCACGATCTTGAGAAGCAGGGGGAGTCCTACCTGGCGGATATTAAGAAACAGGCCGACAAAATTCTGGACGATGCCAAGCAGCAAGCTGATGCCATCATCAGTAAGTCTCAAGCTGAAGGTCTGGAAAAAGGCTTAACGGAAGGTCGTCAGAACGCACAGCAGGAAATTGAGCAGAAGGCCAATCAACTTTCCGAACTGACGGTGCAGAACCGTGTTTCGACTGTCTTGCCTGCCCTCGATAAAGTCGCCCAGACATTGCTGCAGGAGAAGGATAACTGGCTTTACACCTGGGAGAAGATCGCCATTGAACTGGCGGCAAGAATTGCCAGCAAAGTCGTACATCGCGCGATTGAACTCGATCCGGAATTGACCACCGAGATGCTCCGTTCCACGCTCGAGCTCGTCGCTGGCTCCCCCGAGGTGACGGTTTATCTCAGCCAGGACGACTACGAAACTCTCGGTGACGAACGGGACAACATTGTGAAATCGTTATCCAGCTGCGGAAAAGTCAACGTGCTGATGGATGAAAATCTGGGCCGGGGCGACAGTCGTGTGGAAACACAACATGGCTCAGTGGACGCCGGGCTGGAGACACAAATCGAACGCATCGCCAATGAATTAATCTCGGACAATTAACCACCAATCAAAATGCTCTTTCGCCCTCACTGCGACCCTTAACCGCTCCGACAGCCTTCCATAAAACGAAACTCAATTTACCTATGACCGCTATCGAGTTTAAACTGGAATCACTTTCGAATCATCTCGATCGCATCATGTCGGTGGGGATGACAGGGAGCGTATTGAAAACCGTTGGACTGACGATATCGGTTTCCGGTCTATCCGCACCTTTGGGGGCGCTCTGCCGAATCCATCGACATAATGGCAAGCCACTCGACGCGCAGGTCATCGGCTTTCATGGCGAAGAAACTTTCCTGCTTTCCCTGGGGAAGCTGGACGGAATTCGTCGTGGTAACCGGGTCGAGCTGGTCCAGTCGGTGCCAGCACTCCGAGTGGGAGACAAGCTCCTGGGAAGGATTGTTAACGGTCGAGGAGAATTTATCGACCAGCAACCTTCCGCCTTCCTGCCACACATTGCTCAGGTTCAGGCGACGCCGACGTCACCGTTAGAGCGGCCTCGAATTGATGAAGTTCTGGAGACGGGTGTCCGCGTTATCGATGGTTTCCTGACCTGCGGCAAAGGACAACGCCTCGGTATCTTTGCCGGCAGTGGTGTCGGAAAAAGTACGTTAATGGGACAACTGGCTCGGTCCAGTTCTGCTGATGTGAACGTCGTCGTGCTCGTCGGAGAACGAGGTCGTGAGGTTCGCGAATTCCTTGAACGAGACCTGGGACCGGAAGGACTAAAACGAAGTGTGGTCGTGGTTGCGACCAGTGATGAACCGGCCGTCCTTCGACTGCAGTCTGCCTTTCTGGGAACCGCGATTGCTGAATACTTCCGCGATCAGGGGAAAGACGTCCTGTTGATGATGGACAGCGTCACCCGCTTTGCCCTCGCCCAACGGGAAATCGGTCTGGCTGCGGGCGAGCCGCCTGCTACCCGAGGTTATCCCCCTTCGGTCTTTTCGTTGATGCCGCAACTGCTCGAACGCAGTGGCCGTACCAACAAAGGGAGCATCACCGGTTTTTACACTGTGCTGGTCGAAGGGGATGATACGAACGAACCCATCTCAGATACGGTTCGAGGTATTCTCGACGGACACATTGTGCTCTCGCGGAAAATCGCCCACGAAGCGCATTTCCCTGCCATTGATGTTCTGGAAAGTATCAGCCGGAGTATGTCCGACATCACCACTCCCGACCACCGGCAGCATGCGAACAACATTCGTCGGCTGATGGCTGCCTATCAACAGTCCGAAGACTTAATCAATATCGGTGCCTATCAGCAGGGAACGAATCCAGTAGTCGATTCGGCCATCAGTCTGCGGGGCGGGTTGCTCAAGTTCTTGCAGCAACCTCCGGGTGAAAGAACGAGTTGGGCAGATACTCAGAAACAGTTGAAACAGCTCGATACTTTGCCAGCGAGCGGAACAACGCTTCCGGGTGGGATGCGGCAAGGGGCACCCCCTAAAATGAAGTAACGTTGGCGGTGCGTCAGGTGAATACCGTTCAAAGCCTAAAAAACGACTCAATGAAACCATGAAATAAAGTTGCTATGCGACTTCAGGAGTTAACCGTCGGTTGAAAAAGTTCCGTTATCAACTCGATCCCCTGTTGAACTACCGGGAGAGCCGTCGGGATATCTGTCGTCAGGTATTGGCACAGGTTCTGGCAGCGGATGCAGAACAACTCCAGCACAAGAATGAGATTCAGCAGCAGTACCAAGCAATTGAACAGGAAGTGAAGCAGATGGGGGTGGGTGGTCGTGTTGAGATCGACCGAATTTCTGCTCGTCGATTTCACCTTGGACAATTGAAGACGCAGATACGCGTCATCGATGAAAACCGACGACTGCTCGAGGAGAAGATCAAACATTGTCGGCAGGCGTTGGTTGAAGCGGACCAGGACGTCAAAGTCCTCGAGAAAATCAAATCACGAAAACTAACTGAACATACTAAGACTCAAATTCATCAGGAAAACCTGGAGCGGGAAGAAACCTGGCGTGCGACGCATCGGTAACGCGGCGCAGAGGATACAGTTCCTCATTCCTGAACAAACTCGAAGAAGGGTCGCTCGACGGAGCGTACAACAGAAGGTAAGGGGAGTACACCAATTATGTTAAGAACGCTGGGAGCGATCATCGGTGTGATGGCGGTAGCGACATTGATCACCGAAGGGGTGGTCGTTGCCTTTTACTGGAACCAAGGCACGCTGACGAACGATAGTCTGCAGGACATTAAGATGATCATGCAGGGGATTGATCCTTCGGAGAATGACCCCATTATCGACGAAGAGGACAAAGAGTCGGAGGCTCCTTCCCAGAAGGAAATCTCCAATCTACGAGCCTTACGCGTTGTTGGAATTCACGAACGGGAGAATATCCTCAGTACCATAGGCGAAAACCTGCGAAAAGAAGCTCAGCGGATCGAAGAAGAAAAAACGAGCCTGGAACAGCTGCGAGACAAGTTTCAAAAGGAAATGGAAGAGATCACGCAGCGGAATACATCGACGGAAGTGGAGCGGGCACGCGGTGTTCTGCAGTCACTGAAACCTGACGCCATGAAGGTTGAACATTTGATGACACTTGACCTTGCAGATTGCGTAATCCTCATAAAAGAGATGGAAAACAAAGAAATCGCCAAGATTTTGACGGGATTTTCCGATTCTAATCAAGTAGAGGTACAGGAACGGGGCAAGCAGGTTTTCCAGAATATCTATCAGGGCGAACCGTTGAATTCCGTCGCCCAGAAAACGATGGGTGCTTCCCAACTATAATAAGCTGGCTGTTTGCAGATGATTCCTGCCTCCTAAAAAGACTCAGTACTGGTACTTACAGCGTTCATGGTGAACGCGTTGTGAAGCTGCCGATAATAATACTGAGTTAGCTCATCTCGATTTGAGGATGAAGAGGCGGGGAATGGCCGGGAACGATATATCGAAACAGCTGCAAATCAACTTTCTGCCGGAGAACCTGCGTCCACAGGGAACTGAGCAGGGGTTGTTCGACGTAACCGGTTTGCGTCCCAGCGATTCGGTCTATCAAACCGCGCTTAAAAAGTCTCTCGACGTCGAAAATCGACGCACCGCGACTCCACCCCCAGAATCAAAAACACGCGAACAATATCAATCAGACAAAACTTCTTCGCGCGCAGAGGAACAAGGTCCTTCCCGATCGGAACGTTTCAGCCGGGAGACTCCCGAAGCGAAACAGCGTCAACGAAGCGAACCGGAACGTCCGGTAGACAGGCCAGCCCCGACGCAAACTCGACAATCCTCTGAAGAGAGTGCTCCAGCATCAACAGTGAGCACCGAGTCGCGAGTTGAAACGGATTCGACTCAGAAAATTCAAGAGTCGCAACCTGCTGACAATAGTTCCCTGACCAGTTTCGAAGAGTCTACAGAGAACTCCGCACCGTCCGCGCCTCCTGTAGAGGTCAATCAAGAAACCGTTGATCCGTCAGGCTCGGTCAATGATTCGCTGCTTGCCCTGAGCGAGGTTGTTGCCCAATTATTACAGGACTCTTCCGGTGCTCCGACCGAAGTCAAACCACCCACCAGTTTCGGCAAAGATTTTCTGCAACAGATTCATGCCTCGCAATCCGTAAATGAAGCGACCGCCAATGCTCCCATCATTGAAGGAACTGGGGACGGCAAACTGAGTGTCCCGAGTGAACTCATCCTGGGGTTGATTGCGAATCAGGTCGGTAAACAGTCGAAGTCTGGAGCACCAGCGACACCAGTGGATCCAGCAGCGATTGCCGCTACGATTCAAAAAGTCGTTTCGGAGTTAGTGACTTCATCGACGGAAGCAGGTGCCGATCCGGCGACCGAACAAGTCCAAGCGATTGGAGAAGAACTGATCGAGCAGATCGTCGAGTCCTTTGGTGGAACAGGCGAGGATGACGAACAATCGACGGAAGTGACCGCAGAGGGCTCGACAGTCGAAACTGCTGACATCGTATCGACCGCTACGGGAACGGAATCCAACACACAATCGAACAATGGAAATCAAGTAGTCGCGAATGCGCCGCCCGTGTTGATCAACCCGGAATCAAATCCTGAGTCAACTTCGGGGACAAATCCCGATACGACCGAATCATCCTCGCAGAACGCTTCCGTAACATCAGTTGTCGCTCCTGAATCCCTAGACGGGATTTCTCCGTCTGAAGAAGGGGAAACCACTTCCGAAGCGAATGCGACGGAACAGTCAGAGGCCGCAGCCCGAATTGTTCCAGTGATTAAGGAAACAACGACAACCAAGTCGAATACGACCACAGAAGCAGGACAGTCTTCCGAGTCAACAACACCTTCGGTTACAGAGATCAAACAGGGGGCAACCTCTGAAGTCTCACGTTCTGTAAAATCAGATTCGACAACTGCGAAACAGGGAACCACTGACGCTGCCCCACCGGTTGAAGAGGGAAATCGACTTGCTCAAACAAAACCAGTCACTGCCATCACCTCGGTTACTCCTTCGATCGGTCTTGAACAAGCCGCTTCCAAAGTGACAGCAGAGGGAGCCACCGCGACGAAGACCGAAGTCGCCGCGCAGATCAATGGGATCGAAGCGTCTCCCTCCACAAGAACAGTAAGTACCGATCGTGCGGCCAGTCGCCCGGCAGTCCCACCCTCGACGTTGCCACCTGTTCAATCACAGGAGTTTCTCGAGAAGTTGTCAGACTCCGTACGAATCGCCGACAAAAACAATCAACAATTGAAAGTCCGACTGACTCCACCGCATCTGGGATCGATGAATATCGAAGTCACCCGGCACGATGGCGTGATCACCGCACGTTTGGAAGTTCAGAGTACCGCCGCCCAGCAGCAAGTACTCGACCAGATGGCGGGTCTGAAAGAATCATTACAACAGCAGGGACACCACATTGAACGCATCGAAGTGACGGTACAGGATCCCAATCGCCCTGATCAGAACCAGCAACAGTCGTCGCAACGGGACGATGATCAGGAACCACGACGAGAACCCCGACAACAACAGCAGCAGCAACAACAACGATCAAATCAACAAGAGCAGGGGGATGAAGAAGCGGACGTGACGCTCCAATCCCGTGCTCCGTGGTCGATGGACAATATTGACGTTGAAATTTGATCAATAGCGAGAGCCCGAAACGGAATTCGCGAAAACGAAACAACGACACATTCCTTCAAGGACGAAGTGAAGAACTATGGAAATAGGCGCAACCACTGGTAAAACCAACGCGGGAAACGATTTTGTCGATACCGGAGATACCGGATTCAACGCGTTGACTCCGGAAGACTTCCTGCGAATGCTGATCACTCAGCTGCAAAACCAGGACCCAACACAACCGACGTCGAACGAAGAGCTGCTTAGTCAGCTATCAATGATGCAATCATTGACGTCGAACCGCGATCTCTCCAATACGCTGGAAAAATTGAACAGCGCCCAACTCGATACACTGGCGACACAGCAGCTTAATAACGCCGCGTCGCTTATCGGGAAGAAAGTCCAGGGAAAAACCGAGAGTGGAGTACCTGTGGATGGAGTCGTCGATCGCGCTTTCATGAGCGACGGGGATGTGTACCTTGACGTGGGAGATGTCGAACTGCCGATGTCGTCCGTCAATGGTATCAATCTGGCTGCCTGACCAAATCCGACTGTCGTCGTATCTCAAACCCACTGTTAAAGCGGGCAGACTACGGCAAGTTTACCAGTCAATCCGGATTTGCTTATTTGGTAAAAGGTGGCGGGCCGATACCACAATATACATCACTTGCTACATCGGGTCGCAGACCGGAACCACTTTCTCGTCTGTATTTATTTGATGCCGAACGGCAACTGGTCGATACCAATAATGGTTGTTGAATCGAATCCAAACAACGGACTTCAAACAGCAACTAAAACATCTGAATAATAACTATACCTGTACCACAGGCCTGGGGGGGCTTTCATGGGTCTTACATCTGCGCTAAATACGTCTCTGAACGGGTTGACTCTTAACGAAACCACGATCGACGTATTGGGTAACAATATCGCGAACGCAGGTACGAATGGTTTCAAAGCTTCAACCGTTCTGTTCACGACGCAGCTTTCTCGAACATTGAGCGTCGGTTCGCGACCTTCCTCCGAAAACGGAGGTACTAACCCGCGACAGATCGGTCTCGGTGCAACAACTTCGACCATCGTGCGGGACTTCACGCAGGGGTCGGTGACGAACAGTACCTCTCCTTCCGACCTGGCGATCGAAGGGGACGGTTTCTTCGTCCTGGAAGGGGCAGACGGTAACGTATTCTCCCGTAATGGTAACTTTACCTTGAACAGTGAAAACCTGTTGGTGAATGCTCAGGGTTTGAAAATTCAGGGTTACGGAGTTGATGACGACTTCAACCTGATTAAAACCCAGCTCTCGGATATTGAAATTCCTCTCGGTGATTTAAATGTGGCTCAACAGACTCAAAGTATCGAGGTGAGCGGGGCGTTGCTTCCGACGGGAACGGTTGGCTCTCAAGGGTCGATCATCTCCACCGATACTCTTTACGATGCCACAACGGGTCTCGTTGCGACAGGTGCAACCACTCTGCAGGATTTACGTTCGGGTGCTGCCAGTGGTGGTTCTTCAGTCACCTTGTTCGATACGATTCCTGATGAACTCTCCTTCGCTGCCAAGAAAGGGGGACGTTCTACGGGAACTCGCTCACTGGCCCTCGATGCTACGACGACCGTCGATGACCTGATGCTCTTGATGAACGATACCCTCGGTATTGCTGACGCAACGGACGCTCCTTCGGCCGGCATTCCCGGAACTCCCGGCGTTACCATCACTGGCGGTGTGATCACCGTTGAAGGTAACTATGGAACGGTTAATGATATCACCATGGCTGTGGGCGATATGATTCAAACGTCGGATAGCTCTGCTGTTCCGCTCGCTTTTACGAAATCTCAGGCGTCAAACGGTGAGAGTACATTAACAGACTTCATTATCTTTGACTCACTTGGTCAGGCGGTGAACGTCAAGTTATCCGCTGTTCTTGAGTCTCAGAGTTCTACTTCGACGACCTTCCGTTACTTCGTCGAAAGTGTCGACGACAGCGACCAGAACGTCTTTATCTCTTCCGGTTTAGTTACTTTTGACAGTAACGGAAAAGTCAGCGACGGAGCCGACGCTATTTTTGACGTGACACGTAATAACACAGCGGCCGTCAGCCCAATGCAGGTCACTGTCGACTTTAGGCAGCTTTCCGGTATCTCCTCGGCATCAGCCGGTAGTTCCATCTCGCTCAGTTCACAGGACGGTTCGGACCCGGGTACTTTGACGAACTTTGTGATTGACGAAACCGGGATCATCAACGGGGTTTTCGACAACGGAATTATTCGAACCCTCGGTCAGGTGACGCTCGCTCGATTCTCAAACCCCCAAGGTTTACTCGAATCGGGTTCGGGTACCTTCCGCGAAGGAGTTAGTTCCGGTCCTCCGTTCCTGGCAACGCCTGGAAACTTTGGTGCCGGTACGATTCAGGCGGGGGCGATTGAGTTATCCAACACGGACATCGGTCGAAACCTGGTCGACTTGATTGTGGCCTCTACAAACTATCGAGGGAACGCACGAGTGATCAGCTCGGTGCAGGAACTCGTTGATGAACTCTTGATTTTGGGCCGATAAGTTTCGAAACGGAATATGAAATGAATTGATCGCGCCCGTTCGTGATCGAGAGAAACTGACCGGGCGTGACTCTTTTCAATTTAAAGGATCAGGGATGATCAAACTGACACGATTGAATGGTGACGTAATCGTGGTGAATGCCAACTTGATTCAATTCGTTGAGCAACGTCCCGATACTTACGTCACATTAACTACCGAAGACCGTTTCATCGTGAAGGAATCGGCCGAGGAGGTCGTTAAACGCACGATGGCCTATCAGCGGGCATTGCGTCTATTGTCGGTCGCCGGATAACGGATTCCGTCAACTCGATTTTCGTCTGATGACAGAAGTCAGCATTACCACTAAGACAGTTTCAAGGCAACAAGGGGCAGCAAGATGGATAAAGCATCAGTAGGCGGTTTGCTTGCTGGTATTGCGCTGCTGTTGATTGCGATTGCAATTGCACCAGGTTCGAGCTTCGCCGCTTTCATCGACTATCCTTCGGCGGCAGTCGTCATCGGGGGGGCTTTCGCTGCGTGTATGATCGCATTCCCCATGGGGCCCTTCTTTGGCATGGGCAAAGTGTTGATGAAAGTCTTCTTTCCCAAAGCCCAGGATTTGGGACCCGTGGTGAGACAGCTGGTGGAATTCGCTGAAGTCGCTCGACGGGAAGGCATTCTGGCACTGGAAGGCAAAACCGCAGATATTGAAGACCCTTTCATTCTCATGGGAATTCAAATGGCGGTGGACGGAACCGATGCCGAGCTGATGGAAACCGTACTTCGTACTGAAATGGAAGCGGTTGCCGGTCGCCATAAGAATGGAAAATCATTACTGGATACCATGGGCCGCTATGCTCCTGCCTTCGGGATGATCGGGACCCTGATGGGGTTGATCATCATGTTGGGAAACATGGACGACCCCGAGGCGATTGGCCCTGGTATGGCGGTGGCGTTGATCACCACATTGTACGGGGCCATTGTATCCAACTTGCTCTTTCTTCCTTTTGCCGACAAATTGGCCTACTACTCCAAAAAGGAGTTGATGATTCGAGAGGTCATCGTGCGGGGGATCATTTCAATTCAAGAAGGGGATAACCCTCGCGTCTTGGAACAGAAACTGCAAACTTACCTGCCTAAAAACGAACGAGAAACAGATAAGGAAGATGCCGCTTAATGAACTGAATAAAAACCGTGATGTTAGCTCAGTCTCGATATGAATGAATTGGCAAAGAAGAGCAACCGTCGTGGCGATTTGTGTTCATCTGATCTTTGAAATCTTCATGTTCACCTGGAAGGGAGTTTGTCGTTATGGCGAAGAAAAATCCAAAACCACCTCCCGATGATCCCCCCCCCGGCGTACCGGAATGGGTGGTCACCTATGGTGATATGATGTCACTGTTGCTGACATTTTTCATCATGTTGGTCTCGATGAGTGAAATTCGAAGTGATTCGGGGGAAGCGCGTGCCGCGATGGACTCGATTCGTCAGTCTTTCGGGCCAAGTCTAGGAACGTTTGGCGTCCCCGGTCGATCCACAAACGAGAGAAGCTCGTACGGAAAAATGGCGTCCTCTGGACGGCGGTCGGAAGGGGGCGTTAAAGAAGCGAGTCATGATTCTGTGGGGCGAGGTGGTGCCTATGATCCAGTGCAACGAATTAGTAATGGCTCCCGCATTACTCTGGGGGGGCCGATTCTGTTTAAACCCTTCTCTGCGGAATTGACGAAAGCATTAAGGAATGACCTCGATACTCTAGCCGAGGTCATGAAAAAGAAAGAAATCATGATCATGATTCGTGGCCATGCCACGCCAGAGCAGCCGCCTGCCTCTTCCGGGTATCGCGATCCGCTCGATCTTTCCTTTCAAAGAGCGAACAACGTCTACACGTATTTGGTCTCGAAAGGGATCAAACCTTCACATATGCATGTCAACGCGGTTGGTTCCGCTGAACCCCGTTTTCTAACGAGTGATAGCAAGAAGCAGGCTTTCAATCGTCGGGTTGACGTATTTTTAATGGATTCGTATATACAAAGCGATGATAAACCCCAGCAGTAAGCGGGTTGTTTATTTGCCCCGTTTTACCCTGTTTGTTGTTTGTCATCAGAGAGGATGGTCTCAATGAGTACCGATGAAGCCTCAACCGAAGAAGAGATTGTCACAGAAACATCTGGTTCCAGTTCGAAGCTGATTAAAATTGGTGGACTGCTGGCCGTTGTGCTGGGTTTGCAGGTCGTCGTTGTGTGGTGGCTGCTTAGTCGCCCCAGCGTACCGGCGACCCCCCAGACGGACGGAGAACTAATCGAGAGCCAATTCTCGGACGATAACTTCGATAGTGGCGGAAGTTCGGTGACTGACGAAGAAGTGCCGATCGATTCGTTCAACTGTACGAATACTTCGGCGATCGACGAAGGTGTCATCCATGTTTCGTTTCATCTGGCGGCGACGACCAGTCCGTCGAACAGGGCCGGTTTTGAGTTGGCCGTGACGCAGTCTGCCGAGCGGCGAGTCAAAGAAGCGGTGGAACGGGTAGCACGAAATGCTCCCTATGATGATTTGAAGGACCCGTATCTCGCCAGCATCAAACGGCAAATCAAGGATGAGATCAATAAGGTTCTCAGGAAAAGTTACGTAAACGATATTCTGCTCACTGAATTTAAGATCATCGAGCAATAAAACGCGAGTCGGTCCCTGGCGACGATGGCGATGATTGAACTGCAGTGACCGGATAATGAGTAGCATGCAGGAGGCAGCACTCTCATGGGTGATGACGATATTCTTGATCCAAATGAAATCGAAGCACTGTTAAGCCAGACTGCTGGTGGTGGTGCTTCGGAACCCCCTCCATCCGAACCGGCGAGCGATTCAGGAGCGGGTGATTCTGCGGGTGGAAGCCCCATGCTCGACCCGGACGAGATCGCTGCGCTCATGGCGGGTGGTCCCGATACGGGAAATGCAGCCGAACAAAGCTTGAACGCCGCCCAATCCAATTTGGCCGCTGCGGTGGCGCCAGACATTTCCAGTTTTGGCAAAATTCCCAGTGAACTGGGAAACCCATCTCCATTTGCTCCGAATGATTTTGGAACGGGAGGAGACCGCTCTGCAGGAGGAGTCGGGCTTAACGCCCTTCGGGACGTCGAATTCGATCTGCATATTGAGCTGGGCCGAACCGACATGATGATGGAAGAGGTCCTTAGTATTAAAGAGGGAGCCGTTGTTCCTCTCGATAAACTGGCTGGAGACCCGGTTGACATCATCGCGAATGGGAGACTGATCGCCCGAGGTGAGGTTCTCGTGCTCAACGATAACTTCTGCGTTCGCGTGGCGGAGATTCTCACCCCGAACTTCTAAAGTGCATCGCAAAATGCAGCAGGTTTCGCTGAGAACCTGCTTTTCAGGGGTAATCTGTGGCAATGCACTGTCGCGGAAGCTCAAAAATGGGCTTCGCGGGCGTAATTTGGGCTGTTGCCGGGATCTGCTCTAGAGCCAAATTGTAAAATCTGCTAAAAATCCGCACGAGTTGTTCTCTTTCTCCCAACGAGACGACCAAAGGATTGGTCAGCATGAATTTACGCAATGGATTGTTATCCCTCGTCCGGTGCTGCGCACTGGTAGGGCTGCTGTTACCCACGCTGTTACAGGCGGAGGATCAGTTTCAGCCCCCGCGCACCTCTTTCCCGCAACCGCAGAGCGGGCAAATTGCGCAGTCTCAGAATCTAAACAGGACTCAAAATTCAACCGGGACCCAGAATCCAACAGGGGTTCAAAATCCAAACGGGGTCCAGAATCCGAATGTGCCTCCCAATGGTTCCGGCGGATACCAAAACAGGCCTATTGGAGAGAATTTCGCTCCTTCTGCAGCCAACACGGGTGATCCGACAACGGATCCTCGCTTTTCCAACAATACAAATTCGTTCGATCACCATTCCCATCAGCCCGGAATGACAGAAACGAGTCACGCAGTAACACCACCGGGGAGCACGGGGTTCAATGCTTCTTCGTCTCAAGTGAATTTGTCCAGTACTAATTCATCCCAGGTGAATTTATCCCAAGTGAACAAATTAGCGCCAGCGGAATCGAGGGTGATCGGGGGCAAATCGGTAGAGGGAGCTGAAGCTTCAGAGGCGGACGCAGATAATAAACTCACCTTAGTTTCCCCTGGAAAGCTTTTAACCGCCGTGATGTTTGTGATCGTGTTGATCCTCTTCACCGCTCGATATTGGAAACGACATATTCCCGGAGCTTCCCTGCCCATTCCGGGAGAATCTCTCACCGTTCTGGGTGAGAGAAAACTGAACAAAAACCACTCCATCTGCCTTGTTCGACTCGGTTCGAGAGTCCTCGTGCTGGGGGCTTCGGCGGATGGCTTACGGACGCTGACTGAAATTACCGACCCCGTTGAGATTGACTACCTTTCCGGGATGGCTCGTTCTTCGCAGCCCGAATCGGTATTCACTTCGGCTCTCGGTTCTCTTCTGAAAAAACCTTCATCCTCTCTGGGGGCCAAAGTGACTACGGGTGGCACTGTAACCCGATCGTCAAGCCGTTCTCAGGAGGTGCGCAGTGCTTAATAAGTTAAATGACACGACGAAGCTCTATCTGAAAAACGACAGCCGAAAGTGGCATGTTCTTCAGGTGATGATCGTACTCTTAACGTTACTGCTCCCCGGCCCTCTATCCGCTCAGCAGGGGGGACAGGCAGCTGGCATCCAGGAGCAAAACTCACCAGACCGCAGCGAAGGTTTCTCCGTGAACCAGACGCTTCCCAACTTGTTGCCACAACAAACAGGCACAGCGAACGGGAATCCAAACGGTCTTCAGTCTCCACAACTTCTGGATGTTGATCAGATGTTGTCGCCAGAAGGATTCAGTTCCACGCTGAAGGTGATGCTGCTGTTGACCGTCATCAGTCTGGCTCCGTCCATCATGATCATGACGACCAGCTTCATTCGGTTTGTCATCGTGTTTGGATTATTAAGACAGGCATTAGGTACACAACAACTTCCCCCGAACCAGGTCATTATTGCACTCTGTATGTTCATGACGTTTCTCGTCATGTCGCCTGTTTGGGAAGAGGCGTATAACAGTGGGATCAAACCTTATTCGAGTCCCGAACCGGGGCAGGCCTCTATCACCATCACGGAGGCGTACGAAAGAACGGCCAGTCCGATTCGGACGTTCATGATTGATCAGATCGAATACACGGGCAACGGCGATACGGTCCTGCAATTGTGGGAGTACCAAAACCCTGGCACAGAAGGATTTCCTGCGCAACCGCCAGAGACTTACGAAGATGTCTCGCTGTCGATTCTGTTGCCTGCTTATATGCTCAGCGAGTTGAAAACGGCGTTTGTTATTGGCTTCCAAGTCTATTTGCCTTTTCTCGTCATCGATATGGTCATCGCGACCATCCTTATCAGTATGGGCATGATGATGCTACCACCGGTCTTGATTTCACTCCCCTTTAAACTTCTTCTGTTCGTGCTTATCGATGGATGGAGCTTGACGGTGGGCATGTTACTGGAAGGTGTGCAACCTTACTTGTAGCGAACCCCATTTGTCGCACCTCATTTGTCGCAGTAGTTGAGTATAAAAATAAGCGTAATAAAAAGCCCCGTTAGAGAATTTAGGGACAACTTGTTGAATCAGTTGGAGACGTTTTTGTGAATGTGGATCAGTCGATTGAACTTGCCCGCGAAGCTGTCATTCTGACATTGGTGTTATCGACACCGGTGATGGTTGTGGCAGTTGTTGTGGGTTTGCTCATCAGCATTCTCCAGGCTGTTACTCAATTACAGGACCAGACGCTCAGTTTCGTTCCCAAAGTCATCGCCATGTTTCTGGCGACCTTATACATTCTTCCCTGGTCCATTCAGCAGGCGATGGAATACTCGATCACACTCTTTACAGAGATTCCCGGGAACTTATGACGAGACAATGCTGATTTGATTCAGAGTTGTTCAGCGAATCACCGTTATTCGATATCCAAACAGACCATTAACAGTCTGACCAAAACCAGACAGGAAAGCAGGCAGTGGAGACGTTTCTGCCGACATCATGGCAGCAGGATTTCGCCTCAGTTGCAAACCAGGCGTTGATCGCCTCTGCGCTGCACAGTTTTCATCTGTTTATCATGGTCGTGATTCGCATCAGCGGCTTGATGATCATCGGACCGCTATTCGGTCAGGTACTGGTCCCGTCCAACGTCCGCGTGTTACTCGTGCTGACCCTCAGTTTGATCGTCACACCGACTTTGTTTTCACAGGCCCATGTTGGTTTTGATCGCTGGGACGTGAATCACAATCAATATCTCAGTCGCAACGAAGTCCCTCCCGATTTTCTATCGCGTTACGATACGATGCTCACGCAATATCAACGAGACCCGCAAGTCGGAGTCAACTTCGAGGAATATCACCTCGGCCTGAAAATCTCGTCGACCCTCTACGATTTTGCCTGGAAAGCAGTCGGGGAATTATCTCTGGGGTTCAGTCTGGGCTTGGGAGTCATGATCATTCTGTCCGGCCTGCAAATGGTGGGGGAGATGGTCGACCAGCAAATCGGGATCGCCCTCGGTGAAATCTTCAATCCGAGCCTTAACAGTTCCACATCGATCAACGGTCAGCTCTTCTTCATGATGGGCTCGACGATCTTCGTCCTACTGACGCCCATCAACGGGCACATCAGAATGTTAGGGACGTTGATTGAAACTTTTCAGACGATGCCGCCCGGTGAGGCGATACTGGGGCAATCGACCATTATGCTGCTGAGCGATCTTGTTCATCAATCCCTCGCTCTCGCAATACAAGTTGCGCTCCCTCTATTAGCGGCAACCTCGTTGTTGTCACTGACGATGGGATACCTGGGGCATTCCGTACCGCAAGTCAACGTGTTGATGATTGGTTTCGCCATTCGTTCCGCCGTCAACTTGTTCGTATTATTGTTCTGTCTTTCTTCAGGGGGCGATACGATCGTGGAAATGCTCCCTCAAGTAATCGATCAAGTGGGTGATAGTCTACACGGCCTGTACGAACCCGAATAGGTATTCCAATTTCTCCTGATGTATCCTGACCTCCTTCCAACTGTCAAATACCAAACATAATCAGCGAGCCCCATGGCGTCCGACGATAGTGGTGACAAAACAGAAGACCCAACCGAGAGGAAGCGCTCGCAGGCCCGCGAACAAGGGAATGTGGCCAAAAGCGCTGACCTCAATGCGGCTGCGCTCATGTTGATGACGGCCGTGGTGATCTATTGGTACGCGATCCCACTCTGTGAATTCACCATGGATTTAATGCGGGCCAGTTTAAGCACCGGAGTATCGTCCGACTCTGATCCCATCGTGCTGCTGGAACGGTTGCCTCAGACAGTAGAGGCGGTGGCCGCGGAAGTACTCCCGATTCTGTTGATGATGTTTTCCACCGCCATCGCCATTAATCTATTACAGATCGGTTTTCTATTCTCACCCGAGGCGCTGCAACCGAAGATGTCTCGGTTAAACCCGCTGGAAGGGGTGAAACGGATCGTCTCTGTCCGGGCGTTGGCCAAACTGGCCACCAGCATTGGCAAATTGCTCGTGCTGATTGGAATCGCTTCTTACGTGATCTGGGGGGCAATCCCAGAATTTGGTGCACTTTCTCTGTTTGGAGTGGAGAGCACGCAGGTCCTGACGACGGTTAAGGACGAAACGGCGATGCTTGCCTTCAAGCTTTCAATGGCACTTCTTGTGATTGCGGGTCTCGATTATGCGTTCCAGAAATGGAAACATGAGGAAGACTTGAAGATGTCGAAGCAGGAAGTCCGGGAAGAGATGAAGCAAATGGAAGGGGACCCGCACATCCGCGCTCGCCGCCGGGAAATCCACCGCCGTTTGGCGTCAGCGCAGGAAATGAGCCGCGTCCCCGAAGCTGATGTCGTCATCACCAACCCGACTCACGTTTCCGTCGCCCTCAAATACGATCCTGAGACAATGCCTGCTCCCGTGGTGGTGGCGAAAGGGATGGGAGAAATCGCCCTGCGTATCCGCGAGATCGCCGCCCAGCACAAAATCCCCATTATCGAACGACCACCGCTTGCCCGGTCGCTCTACAAATCGGTGAAAGCAGGCCATCCGATTCCTGCCGATATGTATGAAGTCTTTGTGGAAATCATGGCCTACGTCTACCGATTGACGGGCAAAAAGCTTCCGGGTCAGCACTCCTGATCAGAGGTTTCCCGATGAAACTCGTCGGCGAATGTTCTCGTGGTTGAAAAGCCAATGAGAGGCAGCCCATTATCGAGTTTCTGCTTACGTAAACTGCGCCAAGCGATTTATTTTAACACCGTCTTGCCGGCTATAGTGCGTTTGCTGCTCGATTATGACGCAGTGATCCCCTCGATTCTGGGACGAACACTCCACTGGTTAGCAGGGTAGAATCGTCGTAAGTCATACCATTTGAATAAGATACAGTCAAAGTTTGCGCATTTTCACAGATTGGCACCAGTTTCGCTGCTGATCTGCATTTCAGCCCAAATCGGCATTTTCGAACTGTTTTTGATCGATTTGCGGTTATACTGAGGCTTCTTAAGACAGCATATCTTTTATTTTTCTTATCCGTCTTATTTCTATTTTTTGGAGTTTTGTTTAATGGAAACGAAACAGAGTACATTGCATGTCTATGAAGCGGGGACTTTAACAGTCGCTGGCTTTAATGGACACGATGTGCTTGAGCACGTGAACATCGCCGAAGTGCGGAGTGAACTGCTGGAGCTCATCACAGAACACAATTGCGAGACTCTCGCGATTGACTTCACAGGAGTGAAACTGATTCCCAGTGGCTTATTGGGTCTGTTAGCTTCTCTACGCCAGCAAGGCGTTGATGTTCACCTTTACAATCCCTCTGATGATATACGAGAGGTGATGGAAATCACTAATCTTCATAAGGTGATGCCGATGTATGAGGTCGAACTCTAAGAGTTCACCATCATCTCCAAACGACACAGAACTCCCGGCTGAAAGGTCGGGAGTTTTTTTGCGCGCTAAGCTTATGGTGAATAGGTGGAGTGGGTTGAGAAGGGTGATTGGGTTGCTGTTTCCGGTTGCGAAGAATTTGCCGATTTTGGTTAAGGAATCGATCGCGCGCTGCCGATATTAATCAGATAGCGGGGGCGCTTTGAATCGGGATCAATCACATGTTGTACGGGCTTTACTTATCTGCCCAGGGAGCCAACGCTCAATCACAGCGGTTGGACGTTATTGCGAACAACATCGCGAATGCCTCTACCACGGGATTCAAACGGGATCTGGCCATCTTTCGCCAGATGGACCCGCATGACAAAGCGCTCGGACTGGATGAAGACCTCCCTCGCAACCTGAATGATCACACGGGCGGTTTAGTCCTCGACGAAGTCGCCACTGATTTCGCGAATGGTCCGTTGAGCGATACGGGGTCGAATCTCGATATTGCGATCACCGGCCCCGGTTTTCTGCAGGTGTCTGATGGTCAGAAACAATTCCTGACACGTGACGGGCAGATGTCGCTTAATGGCAATGGTGAACTGGTTACTCAGGAAGGCAGCATGCGTGTACTGAACGCTGCCGGCGTTCCCGTCACCTTGCCCCCCAATACAACGGACGTCTCCATTTCGGACACCGGAGCGGTCAGTATCTCCGTCGATAACAAAACGATGGTTCCCCTGACACAACTTGGTCTGGTCACTCCGCAGGATTTCAAATTGCTTGAAAAGCAAGGAGAGAACCTGTTTACGAGTCACGGACCGGTGGACCCCGCCGCTGCTAACGTCTCAGTCAAACAAGGATATCTGGAAGAGTCGAGTGTCGAACCCGTTTCAGAAATGCTGCAAATGATCGAGACATCCCGTGCTTTTGAATCGAACTTGAACATGGCGAAGTATCAGGATGAATCGCTAGGTCTGCTCCTCGGTTCACTTGCCCGCGTCTAAGCCAGAACGGCACAGTATTACGGTCTCCAATTAATACAGCGAACAAACATAGTACGACTCTTCCAAAACAAGTTCAAACAGTCTCTGTTCTGCAGACCCGAGAACAGCTGACCGACAAGACCCTCTAGAGGGATGTAAAACCATGAGTTTAAGATCATTACATTCTGCTGCCTCCGGTATGCAGGCAAATAACTTTCAGCTCGACGTGATCGCGAACAATATCGCGAACTCCGGGACGACAGGTTTTAAACAATCGCGTGCGAACTTTGAGGACGTCTACTACGAGCACTTAAAGCTTCCCGGCGTTCCAGACGCTCAGGGCAACCTGACTCCCATCGGGAAATCAGTCGGACTGGGTACCAAAGTCTCCGGTACGCAAATCGATTTTACTCAGGGGCCCTTAAACGTCACTGAAGGTCAGTTGGACCTGGCGATCGCAGGTGAAGGATTCTTTGAAGTCGTCAATCCTGATGGCGGTCAGGGATTCACCCGAAACGGTGCTTTCACTTTGAATTCCAATGGTCAGGTCGTACTCGCCTCGTCCGACGTTGGTCGTGTATTGCAACCAAATATTACGATCCCGCTCAACGCGCAGGATGTTTCGATCGGTAGCGACGGTCAGGTTACCTATCGTCTGGCTGGGGATACCGCGTTGACTCAGGCAGGGCAGATTCAAACCACTCGATTCGCCAACTCAGGAGGATTATTGCAGGTTGGCGATTCTATCTACGTACCGACTGACGCTTCTGGTGCTCCTGTTCAAGGTATTCCTGGTACCGATGGTTACGGTCAGATTCGTCAGAACTATCTGGAGGAATCCAACGTCGAGCCTGTTAAAGAACTGGTCGGCCTGATCAAGACTCAGAGAAACTTCGAACTGAACAGTCAGGTCGTTCAGGCTGCCGACCAGGCTCTGCAGTTGCTTGCCAACCTGCGACGATTCTAAATGATCTCGCGATTATCGATCTACGTTCAGAAATTATTCTTTCGTTTAAGTGAAATGGAAACTGAGTGATGTCTTCTTCTTTCAGAGACAACCGAAACTGGAACGGTGGCCTGTTGCTGGCGAGCACAATGCTCTGCTTCGCACTGACCAGCGTAACCCAGGCCGCGACCATTCAGTTCCGATCACAGTCCAGTGTTTCTACCGACGTGGTGACTCTCGGAGATGTCGCGACTGTTTACGATCTCAATCCTCAAGTTGCCGTACGATTGCAGCAGATTGTGCTTCGTCCCGCTCCACCTGCAGGAGTGAAGATTCGTCTGTCCGTCGACGAAATTCGTTCTCGTTTGAAAGCCAGCGGCGTCAATATGCTGGCGGTTGAGATGCAGGGAAGCAGTACAATTGAAGTCATGAGTTCCGCAGCAAGCAGTCCAATTCAGCAGGCAAGTTACACCGCCCCCAATCCAGAAGCTAATGCACGACAGTTACAGCAGGCGGCTAAAGCCCTGAAACAGGCAATCCAGCAATATCTAAAATCACAAAAGATCGAAGCCAAAATTGAACAGATCGAACTCGAAGTCAGCAAACAGGACATTCGTCTGTTGAAGTTCAACAGTGCTGCTGCCTATCACGTGCAGGGGGGGCAGGCTCCCTGGTCTGCTCCACAGCATTTGAAAATCAGTCTGCTGGACGACAATCAGGCCATGCAGACGATGGTCGTCATTGTCACAGTGAAATCAGGTCCCACTGCTCTTGTCCCCCGGTACCAGATTCCTCGGGGTCAGGCTTTAACAGTAGATGACTTTGAATTCGTTCCCGTGGACCGACTCTCGGTTAACATGCTGACCACTTATGAAGAAATTGAAGGAAAAGAGGCAGTGCAACCTCTCGCTGCAGGACGACCAGTCCTGGAGACGCAACTCAAGCCACTCGTTCTCGTTCGTCGCAACGCGATGGTAAAGGTGCATGCCCGAGTCGGTGGTGTCGAAGTGAACTCGTACTTCAAAGCATTAAAAGATGGCAGCCACGGAGACTTGATCCAGGTTGAACCGCAATGGAAAACAAAAACACGACCGACTCCCATCAATGTTCGAATCAATGGTGTGAATGAAGCGGTCGTGGATACTGGCTCTGCTTCAGCGAGCCGTTAAGTTGATACGAAATAACAGCCAGAAATAAAAGAAAGACAGAACACGAAAAGACCGGTAAGACGGTCAACGGTTCAAATCAACAAGAGTCTTCCGGGGGCGAAAATATGTGGGCGTTCAATTTCAAGACAAGAACTATGAATCACAAACAATCAACAATCCAGTCCACCATTGCTAGTTGCGGGAAAGTCATGTCCGGCAGCCTGTCGAGCACACTGTTGGCCGCATTGATCTGCCTGGCTCCTACGTCTGAGTTGAAAGCCCAATCTGCCCAACCAGTAGCCACTGCGAAGTCTGCTTCAGCGAATGTCGTCCTACGGGCGTCGGGTCAGCAGACCAAACGGAACGGAAAAATTCAACCCGTCGCTCAGCAGATGTTAGGACCGACCGGAATAGGTTACCCGCATGTAGAACGCCCACGCACCATTCGCGACTTCTCCTGGATTTATATTGAAGAGCCCGAACTGGAAGAGATTCGACAGCACGACATTATTACTATTCTGGTCGACAAGAAATATCAGGATCGCGTGAATTCCAATTTCAACCGGACGCGGACTTCAACTTTCAAAGCGGAACTAAAGGAATTCTTACGAATCAGCGAAGATGGTAATCTAACCAACGCCGCCGAGAACCAACCTACGATCGATACGAATCTTCAGGGCAAACTAAACTCAACCGGAGCGACGAGCAATCAGGAAGGGATTCAATACCGAATTGCGGCCATCGTTGTCGAAGTCCTACCGAACGGTAACCTGGTTCTGGAAGCCCGGGACCGAATTGAAATTAACGGCGACGTATTCGTCTACACGCTCACGGGAATTCTGCCCAGCGATAAAGTGGCTGCTAACATGACTGCTACCAGCGAAAATATCTACAACCTGGACGTATCTAAAGATATGAAGGGGAAAGTGAGCGACAGCGTCAAGCGGCCCTGGGGCGTATGGCTGTACGACAAGTTCTCACCATTCTAAGCGACATTAATTCATTCGAAAACTGATTCAACTTAACTTCTTCTCTAAATCGATCATCCACCAATGGCAACAGGTTTTTTCATGTTCGAAATGTCTGAAAAACAATGGCGACGACTGGGCAACAGCCTGCTGGTGTGCCTGTTGCTATTGCAATTTACAGGTCGCTCAGAAGCGGCCAAAGTGGGCGATATCTGCCGGTTGGAAGGAAAAGAAGAAGTTGAATTGATGGGCCTGGGTCTGGTTATTGGTTTACAGGGAACAGGTGATGGGGGAGACAGCGCGACGACGATGCGTTCCCTCGCCACTGCTCTGACGTTGATGAACAATCCGATCGGTGTGCCAGATTTAAAAGATGCCGACAACGTTGCCGTAGTGATGATCACCGCGACGATTCCTGCGACTGGCTTACGTCGCGGGCAGCATGTCGATTGCCACGTCAGTTCGATCCTGGGGGCGAAAAGTTTACGAGGAGGTCGCCTGCTCGCGGCCCCACTCGAAAACACATTAATCTCGGACGACCAGGCGTTGGCGAAAGCTTCAGGCGGAATTGTCATTGAAGACGAAAAAAATCTGGTCAGCGGCAAAATCCCCAACGGAGTCCGGCTTCTACAGGATGTCAGTTCTTTGGGCGGATTTCGTCTGGGACAAAAAACGGTGACTTTAATCATCGACAAGAACAAAGCCGACTACCGCACCGCTGATGCGATTGCCAAAAAGATTCATGACACGTTCAGTTATGTACGCATGAGTGAATTTACTGATTCGGCTCAGGGTGAAAATCAAAATGCCAACTTCGGCGAGTATGACAAATGGATTGATATCACGGAGACAACACTCACGATTGAAATTCCCGGGGCTTATCAAGAAGCTCCCAAACAGTTCATCTCGGAGTTGTTGAATATCTCGGTTGAAAACCCGAACTCTGCTGCGAGAGTGATCGTGAACAATTCAACGAAAACGATCATCATCACTGGTGAAGTTGAAATTTCACCAGTGGCCATTACGCATAAGAACATGATTAACATCAATGTTGGCGGCGACACCTCGAGTGGTGCATTTGTCAAAATTGATTCTTCTAATCCGGACGAACAGTCGCCGCAGTTGAATGAGCTGAAACGGGCACTGGATCTGTTACAGGTTCCGGCCGAAGACAAAATTGACATCATTCGTGCTCTTGATGCGAGCGGCAAGCTGAATGCGACATTGATTGAAAACTAAGTTGATTGAAAACTAAACAGCGTTACTTTTCCTGGGGGGGAAAACAAACACAGAATTGAAGACAGGATAGAGTTATGGAATCCATTTCCGCATTGAACAACCTGGGGGCGTTACAGAATTCTCGTGATCTCAATCAATTCACTCATACGCTACAAGCAGCGGGAGTGGGAGAGAAACCTGCTCTCGGCATGGCGGCCAAACAGGCTGAGTCTGTCGAGGAAATGAAGACTGTCTTTCAGGAGTTCGTCGCCGGTACGTTCTACTCCACCATGCTGAAGTCGATGCACGCCATGCACGACAAGCCTGCCTTCATGCACGGGGGCCAGGCGGAAGAAATGTTCCAGAACCAACTAGACCAGCACATCACCCGCGACCTTGCAGCCGAACATGGCGAAGACTTAGTCGCTCCTCTCTTACCTGCCTTCGCCCGTGAAGTGAAAAGCGATGTCCTCGCCAACGCTGTCAAAGGGCCGGGCATGCTTCCCCGACTATAAGATCCTGCAATGGAAGATCCTGCACTGAAAGTCCCTGAACTGACTAGGTCTGGACACCGTTTCCTGGCTAAATTGAACTCGGCAGAACGATGCCATCTTCTTCGCGCCCCAATTTAATCTAATCCGGCGACCTTCCTCGGAAATGCCAATCTTTTGTAATTCGGTACTGAAAAGCAAAAGGTGGAAGAGTTGCGCGATGATGCGGGCCGATTTAGAAGAATGGCGATTTTCCCGATATTCTTGTGGAAAGAGAACCATCGTTGTCACGGTTGCCATCAGAGCCTTTTTTCTGGTTCGGCAATCGAATCGACACCCTTGGCACGCAATACATCGGGAAGACATTATGAATTTGTGGGAAGTGGAAACTTCCCGGCAGCAACAGGCAGGGGGGCCTCATTATGGCTGCGGAAATCGCGGAGAAAATCCGCGCTTATCTGACCGAACTGGTCAATACGCAAACGGAACTGATGACTTTGTTCCGTGATCGTGGGTCTTATCTCTATGGAGATAACCCCCAGCTGATTAATCAGTTTTTACAGAGTAAGACAGAACTGGTACAGAAATTAAGCCTCAAGCTTCAGCAACGCGAGCAGCTACTTCAGCAGGCAAGCGTAGCGGGTTTTACGGCGAACTCGCTCCAGGAAGTCGTCTCTCGTTTCACCGGGATCGACACCTCTGAACTTTCCAAGCTGGTTGATCTGTCGATGCGACTGACTTTGCATCTGCGACAGGAAATCTGGAAACAGTGGGTCTTTTTACAGCGTAGTCATCAGCACTACAGCGAAGTGCTCGACCTGATTGCGTTCCAGGGTAAAACGTCGCCCACCTACCATGCCCGATCTAATCAGGAAGCTTCAGGCGGAGCGATACTGGATGCTTCAGCCTGATTCGAATGCCTGCCCATTCACGAACTGGGTTTGACCCACCCTCAAGTCGTGCTTGGCAATCGTAGTCTCACTTGAACGATATTGAAACGGATTTTGATAAGACGACCTGTCGGACTGAATAGTAACGAAAAGAAACATTTGCTGTTTCTTCGTTCATCATCAGTTCGGTTTTCACAACGGACCTGTACGAAGAGTAAGCCGACTTGGATGTAGACCTGATGGTCTCACGAGTGCTGAATCTCTTCAAACTCCGGGAAGCCCACACTTCACCCGGGGAGGAACAAGATGGGATTAAATTCCGCCTTACAGATGAGCTCGCGCTCATTAGAAATCTTTACGACTGGCATTCAAGTCGCGGGACAAAACGTCGCGAATGCCAATACGCCCGGGTACGTCCGTGAAGAAATCTTACTCGAACCAGCAAATCCATACCGGCAGGGTTCACTTGTTCTGGGTACGGGTGCCAAAATCGGTGGTGTCCGGCAGTCGATAGATCTTTTCCTCGAGAAAAGACTTCACAATGCAAATTCGGACTATGCCGCCGCCGATGCCACCCGGTTGATTTACGAACAACTTCAGGCAGAAATCAATGAACTCGGTTCTAATGACTTGTCGACCAAGCTCAATGAATTCGTTGCTGCCCTCGATGAGGCAACCAATCAGCCCGATTCCGCTGCTCTGCGTTCTCTCGTTGCTGTTCGAGGGGAGACATTGGCAAACGATATTGTCGCCCTGCGTGATCGCGTGAATTCGCTCCGATCGGCACAGAGCGTCAAAGTGGAATCACTGACTGAAGAAGCAAATCAACTGATCAATGAAATCGCTCACCTCAATCCGCAAATTACGAAACTCGAAGCTTCAGGGCTGCTGCAAAGTGACGCCGGTGCGCTCCGTACGCAACGATACAACGCTTTGAACAGGCTGTCTGAAATCGTTCCCATTAAATTTCAGGAACGCTCCGATGGCTCCGTCGATGTTTACTCGGGAACGAATTACCTGATTCTCACCGGCCATACTCAACAGCTGGAACTGGAAGCGCGGGGAGACCGTCAAGTTGTCATCCACGATGTGAGTCTTTCCGAAACTGATGCGTTAATCAATGGTTCCGGTGGCGAACTTCAAGGCGTCATTCAGGGAAGAGATGAAGTCATTGGAGCCTTCATCGATCAACTCGATCAATTGACGTCGAGTTTCATCTTTGAGTTCAACAAGATACACAGTTCGGGAGAAGGGCTGAGTGGTTACACTGAAATTGAATCGTTCAATGGTGTGGATGATACCTCGGCAGCATTGAATAGCGATGAGGCCGGTCTCTTCTTTGAGGTCGAGCATGGTAGCTTTCAATTAAAAGTGACGAATGCATTAACAGGCATCACACAGACGACTAATATCGCGATTGATCTGGACGGCGTGGGAACCGATACGTCGCTGGATTCTCTTCAAGCTTCGCTGGACGCCGTCGGTAATATCTCTGCGTCGATCAGCACCGATGGTCACCTGCAGTTGAATGCAGCGGACGGATATGAGATCAAATTCGGAAATGACACGAGTGGTGTGCTGGCTTCGCTGGGGATCAATACCTTCTTTACTGGTACTGATACCTCGAACTTGAAGATCAACGAGATCGTCAAGAATGATCAGAACTTCCTAGCGACAGGGCGGGGCGGAGGTCCGGCCGACAACTCGAACATGCTCTCCTTATCCGGAATTCTGGATAAAGGCCTGACTGGTCTGAATGGGAGTTCGATTAATCAGTTCTACGACACCACGATTACTAACATTGCCCAGAAGACTGCCGCCACGGCGACTCTCGCTTCCGGAACAGAAGCCTACCGGGGTGGATTACAGAATCAGAGAGAGCAGTTCTCGGGAGTCAGTCTGGACGAAGAAGCGATCAAGATTATGAACTTCCAAAACTCCTATCAGGCAGCCGCTCGACTTGTCACGATCATTGATGAACTTTATAGCGTCCTCTTAAACATGTGATTTTAGTCAGTTATGTCGTTCCCAGTTTTAAAATGATCTGGGAGTAATTATCGTTATCCCTTCAGGATGCAGACAATGAGTATCGGTCCTATTCTTAGCGGTCGTTTACCGGGATCGCTTGCGACCAGACAGTTGCAGTCCGATATAGCTTCGGCGAATCAATTGATTTACCGCATGCAAAATCAGGTTGCGACGGGTCAAAAATACTTTCTGCCTTCTGAAGCACCCGCCTCGGCCATCCGTACGATGGGATTACAGAAGCAGTTGGAGCGTAATGTACAGATCCAGAAGAACATCAACACGGATCTCTCGTTCCTCGAAGTTTCTGAATCTTCTTTGGGTACAGTGAATGAAGCATTAAACAGAGCGAAGTCGTATATCATCTCTGGTTTGGGTGCTGCATCAAGTCCAGCAGAAAAACAGGCGATGGCAACAGAGCTCTCGTCGTTAATCACCGCATCACTCAACTCGGCCAATGCGACCCACAGCGGACGTTATCTCTTCGGAGGAAGCGAAACCGGGGCGCCTCCATTTCAGACACGGGTCGATGGATCTGTTGTTTATAATGGTGATGAATTTAACATCAATTCGACTATCGGAGTCGGCTTTCTTGAAGCCAACAACGTGAACGGGAACGACGCGTTCCAGGCTTTCACTGATCCCATCACGAGTGACATCAATCCAGCCCTGACCAACCAGTCCCGTGTGGAAGACTTCCTTGGTGGACGAGGGGTGAAACTGGGTCGGGTGCAGCTGACGCTGGATAACGGAGGAACACCGCAGACGGCGACGGTTGATCTGTCCAAGGCCGAAACGGTTGCCGACATTGAAGCCTTACTGGAAAACGCGTTCGCCGGTGGACCGCTGACGTTGGATGTCGATATTGATCCATCCACCTCCAGCGGTCTCAGACTTACACCCTCGGCAGGTACCGTCTCCGTAAGTGATATCACCGGTAGTTACGTCGCCCGCGATCTGGGAATCGCCAGTGCAGCCACCGCGCAGGTGACAGGGAGTAATCTGAATCCGGCAGTGACATTAAACACGGAACTGGCTTCGCTGAATGGCGGGGCGGGCATTGGATCGGTTTCCGGAACGGGATTGCAAATCAAACTGGGAGCCGAAACAGCCACTATCGATTTGAATGGACTTACCACTGTCGAAGATCTCTTCAATGCGATTAAAGGGACTGGTCTCGATCTCGATACGGACATCAACAGCGCGGGCAACGGAATTGCCATACGTAGTCGCCGTAGTGGGGCTGATTTCTCTATTGGAGAAAATGGAGGCACGAACGCAACCGCCCTGGGTATCCGCACATTCTCGGCCTCAACCAAGCTAACGAGCCTGAATCACAATACGGGGGTGAATGTCGATGGCGATGTCGATCTGCAGATTACCCGCCGCGACGGAACGGATATCGAAATCGATCTAGCCGGCACAAAAACCGTGCAGGATGTGTTGGATGCCATTAATGCTGTGGACCCTGGAAATCTGGTTGCCTCTTTGAATTCGACTGGCAACGGTATTTCTATCACAGACAATTCTGGCACGGGGCCGTTCGTAATTCCGGACAGTTCATTGTCTGTGGGTTTAGGAATAAATGGAACCGAATCGGGAACGGATAACACGGTTGCCCTCGTCGGATCGGATCCTAATCCGCAGGATACCGAAGGGACCTTCTCCATTCTGGTCGGCATCCAGCGGGCCTTGGCTGCGGGTGACGATATCGAATTGAACCGGTTAGGGGCCATCATTGATGGCGAAATCGAACGTTTCACTTTGGTTCGTAGTGAGATTGGTTCGCGATTGCAGTCGCTGGAGAACGAAGCCAGCCGATTGGAAGATCATCGGATCAGCCTCGAAGAAACTCTGTCAGATGAATTCGATACCGACATCGCCGAGATCATTACGAATCTCCAGTACACCCAGACGGTGTTACAGGCGACGCTCCAGATTGCCGCGTCTCTCCAACAGTTGAACCTGTTCAACATGCTTTGAGAACGACAGGCTTTCTGCTTGATTTACGGAATTCGCGGCGCTACAATACGGACTGCTAAAAAAACATCCTCAGTGTCCGTAGGTGAGCATCTCATATGAAGCGAATTCTGAACCGCCACATTCTCTGGTCATCCTTGATTATATTGTCAATCATCGCTGGCGGCATCATTCGCATAAAACATCATGAGATCGCCCAGTCGGACTTCCGGGAACTGAACCCAGATGTCTCGCTGCATCGAGAACTTGTCGCTCCAGATTGGTTAATCAAAACAATACCTGAAGGGACTCTCCGTTGGTTGGGTTACGAAAAGATCACGGAGATAAGGGTTCCCAACGACGCCAAGTTTATAAAGGTCTACGAACTGTTTGATCTGGGAAATGTTCGCTTTGCTCACTTAGCGAACTCAGAGGTTACCGATGACTCTATGCCCTATATTACTGAAATGTCGGAACTGAAATCGCTCTATCTGGATGGGGCTGAAGTTACCGATGCCGCGATTCCTTACATCGCTCAATTAGATGAACTTGAAGAACTCTCCCTCTGCGCGACGAAAATCACGGGCGTCGGGCTGAGTCTCTTCAAGGAAGGCCACACGCCGCAGAAAATTACGATCGATGAGCGATTCGAATTGCACGAAACATGGAAGTCGCTCACTCAATTGCCTCCGCTGGCACTGATCGATCCGAGCGGAGGTTTCGGAGCCGATGCCACACTGACCGACGAAGATCTGGAGTTAATACAGACTCCTCTGTTGATGAAGTATCTTCCTTGTAAGGAGCTCGTCGTCAGCGACAGTGGTATGAGTCATCTGCGGAATCTGCCCAACTTGATCGGACTAACTCTGAGAAGTAGCACTAAAGGGGCGATTACCGATGCCGGAATGAAGAACCTGAAAAATCATACCTGGCTCACAAGTATGTCTCTGAAAGAGGTCAATCTTTCGGACGCCGGAATGAAAGTGTTCGATACGTTACCGGCGTTGCAGTATTTCGAGCTGAGTAACCCGGTTCATGCCGAGAAGCTTACCGCGGAAGGCTGGAATCATCTGCGGAAATGTCAAGAATTGAATAACTTACGTCTGGAGGGAGTGCGTTTGGATTCCGGGGAGTTCGAGAGTCTTTCTCGAATACCTTTGCTGAATAGAATTTGGCTCAAAAACTGCACTCTCACAGAGAATACATTAGCATCATTATCTCAATTTCAAGGTTTGGAAACCCTCCAATTTGATAACATGGAGCTATCCGACCTGCAGTTACAAAAAGTGATTAATTGCCCAACGCTGAAAACTCTATCGCTATGGAAATGCGATTTTAATGAATCGGAGTTACTCGCACTTCGGAATCATAAGAGCCTGGAAACACTTCAATTGAAAGGGGGCACCGTCTCTCCAGAACTGCTGCAAACGTTATCAACGATTCCGAGACTTTCCAGAATTGCGCTCATTAATTGTGAGTTAGACCGGGAGGGTATTCAGTATCTTGGACAAATGAAAAAGTGCCTACACCTCGCGTTAGAGGGTTCGAATATTGAAGATGATGATCTGGATTTCCTGACTGGAATCCCGACATTGCAAGACTTGAACCTGTCCCAGACAGCCGTGACGAATGCGGGAATGAAATCGATCACGAAGCACCCCCATCTTCAAAGCTTATCGTTGGCCGGAACGAAAATTACCGACGAAGGGGTGATGGTTCTGGCCGATGCGGGTATATCTTTTCTTCATTTGGATCTTGCGGGAACCAGGATTACCGATGAATCAATGTCACTCATGCCTCAATTAACAATGCGGGGAATGTACAAGCTTAATTTGGCTGACACAGCAATTACGGACGCGGGAATCAAATCATTTGTAAGCACTCCGACGAACGAAACGTACGTAAGGTTAACTTTCTCCGGCACACAGATCACGGCGGCATCGATTGAGGATTTAAATTCACTCGACTTCCGTGTATTGGAAATTCAAAACACACGGATCAACAGTGAAGACGCTGGTGAAATTAGCCGTCAAAAGGGTGTGAGAATGGATGGAACTATGATCCGTCAGGTCAAATATTAATCACTCCGCTTTTTCGTCTTGCGATTTAAACTTCAATGCAGCGGAATTCATGCAATAGCGCAGATGAGTCGGTTCGGGACCGTCGTTGAAGACGTGACCCAGGTGAGCCTCGCAGCGGGCACAGACGATTTCGGTTCGCTTCATGAACCAGGTATCGTCCGAGACTTCAGTGACGTACTCCGCTCGAATCGGTTGCCAGAAGCTAGGCCAGCCTGTACCGGAATCGTATTTCGTTTTGGAGTCGAACAGGGGCAGCTCGCAACAGACGCATTGATAATTCCCTTTCTCTTTGTTGTCATGATACTCGCCAGAAAAGGCGACTTCCGTCCCTTTCTCCCGCGTGACATGATATTGCTCTTCCGTCAGTTGCTCTTTCCACTCGGATTCACTTTTCGTGATCTTCTTGAGGTCGATGCTATCTGTGTCGACCGTTTCTCCTTCGGAGGAAGTCGTGGAGAGCACCGTCCGCGTGGATTCCACTCCCGGAGACGAAGAGTAACATCCCACGAGTCCAATTCCGACGAGCATTAAACCAGCAGCGATTCCATAGGTGGTTTTAATCATAGTAGTAGGGGCGAAGTTCTCGCCTTCTTCCGTGAGAAACAGGATTGATTGAAGAGGATCCGTAGAATGTTTACTCCGCTCACATCCTTTGAAGGGAGGGGAGTTTCCAACAGTCATTTTAGACAGAAAATAGCGGACAGACCATACTCTGCCACTCGGGTTCTCGCAGAACTCTTTTGAGAGAGGCGAATCAAGTCACTTTTCATTGCCTTCCCAGCAGATTATCGTAGGAGAACACATTGCCTTCCTGTCCGAGACTTTTCGTCCGGATCCGGGGCTTCAGTAGTCCCAACGAGTAGTCGGATTCAGGTCGTAAAAGGATATTTTCTGTTGAAATTGTCAGCCATTATTAAGCTTTTATTCGTGTTCAGCCTCTGTTTAAGTGGGGGGTTGGTGGCCGATTCTGCCTTTGGAGACGAACCGTCCTGGGGAAACTTCAAAGGGAGGTTTGTTTATCAAGGGGATTTTCCTGAAACTGAAGAACTGGTCTTAAACAAAGACATCGAATACTGTGCCCCGCGCGAACCCAAGTCAGAAAAACTGATCGTCAACAAAGAGAATATGGGCCTTTCGAATGTCGTGATCTACCTCTATCAGAAACGGGACGAACCGGCTCCTCCCATTCATCCGGACTATCAGGAGACCGCTGAGGAAAAGGTGCTGATCGATAATATTGACTGTACTTTCAAACCACATGTCTCAATGTTGCGTACTTCACAAACATTGAAGATTACCAACAGCGACGATGTCGCTCATAATACTGCTGCCTTTCTAAACCGCAACAATCCGTTCAACGCCGTCACCCCGATTGGCGACACCGTGCTCAAAAACCTGGAGCAGGGCGAACGATTGCCGGTGCAGATCAGTTGCTCAATCCATCCCTGGATGCAAGGATGGTTACTCGTTCAGGAGCATCCTTACATGGCGGTTTCCGACGCAGATGGTAATTTTGAAATCAAAAACCTGCCCGCCGGCGAGTGGACTTTTCAATTCTGGCACGAGTCTGCCGGCTACGTGGCCGACGTGACCATCGATGATCAACCCGTCGAATGGAAGCGAGGTCGCCTGACGACCACAATCTCGGAAGAGACCTACGATCTCGGTACCGTTAACGTCGCCGCTGAAAAATTCGGTCGTTAGACAACTTATCATTTTAAAATAGATGGCTGGTCGGCATAGCTCGACAGTCTATTTTCAATATTTCCTGTTACAGCACTACTTATAAGCAAGAGACCTCATCCATGAAATTACTTAGTACCTGCTTCGCGCTGCTCACTCTGGTCCTCGGAATGGGGACGATGAATGCCGCAGAGATCGATACCACTCCCCTGGCGATCAAACCGGTCCGCGTCTTCTCCGAAATCATGGTCGACCGACCTATCGTCGTGACTTATGCCAACGATGGCACTGACCGCGTTTTCGTGGCGTCGCAAAAAGGGAAGATTCACGTCTTCGAAAATGATGCCGATGTGGAAGAGGACGACATCTTCTTTGACCTGACCAGCAAAGTGGTTTACAACGACGATAAAAACGAAGAAGGACTGCTCGGTTTCGCCTTCCATCCTAATTACAAAGAGACGGGCGAAATCTTCATCTACTACACGACGACCGACGCCCCGAATACTTCCGTCATTTCGAAGTTTAAAGTCTCTGCTGACGATCCGGGTAAAATTGATCCCGCATCCGAAGTCGAAATCTGGCGTCTGCCCCAACCTTACTGGAACCACAATGGCGGAACGATTGCCTTCGGTCCCGACGGGTATCTGTACATCGGCCTGGGTGATGGGGGCAAAGGGGGAGACCCTCACAAAAACGGTCAGAATCTCGGAACCTGGCTCGGTTCTATTCTGCGAATTGATGTCGATAAAACCAGCGGCAAGAAAGAGTATTCTATTCCTAAGGACAACCCCTTCATCAATACCAATGGGGCCAAACCTGAAATTTACGCCTATGGTTTACGTAACGTCTGGCGTTTGGCGTTCGACCGGAAGACCGGCGTGTGCTGGGCCGGCGATGTCGGTCAGAACCTGTGGGAAGAGATCGATATCATCGTTAAAGGTGGCAACTACGGTTGGAACGATCGGGAAGGGATGCATCAGTATGAGAACAGTGGAGTTGATGCGAACGATGAAATGATCGAACCGATCTGGGAATACCATCACGACATCGGCAAATCGATCACTGGTGGATTAGTCTATCGCGGAACCAAGCTGCCCGAACTGGAAGGGGCCTACATCTACGCCGATTACGTGACTGGTAAAATTTGGGCTTTGTGGTACGACTTCGATAAGAAAGAAGTCGTTGCTAACCGCGAAATCCAAAGCGAAAACCTGCCCATCATGTCTTTCGGCGATGACGCCGCCGGCGAGATCTACTTCACCACCCCCTTCGGTGCGATGTACACGTTCGAAAAAGCGGAATAACCAACAACAGAGTTAAATATCATCTCAATTAAAAACCGCAACGAGCAATAGTTCGTCGCGGTTTTTTTGTTGTTTAAACCACTAAGTCAGGAAGGGCACGAAGCATCAAAGGTGAAAAGTTAGATTACACAAGCATTCTAATATGAAGGTACAAATGAAATGGAAAAAGAGTGTAGGAACCGGTAGATATGGTCTACAACCTGAGTGTTTCAAAAGTTGCGCTGGGGGGCTGTTGTATCAGCGTCGAATCAATCGTATACCCGACAACAGAAATAAAGAAAGCTGGGCATGCTCAATAATCCTTGGATCAATCTCCCTGTAACACCACCTCATGTTCTGCAGATAGATCAGGACATCGTCGAACAGTTCAACAGCCATCGGAGCACGCAAGAGAAGTTTAAACTGCAAACGCACCTTTATCCTGAACCGTTCATTGGCGATCCCGATAGCCCAGTCTATTTTCTCAGCTTAAACCCGGGGTATTCCTCTGGCGACGATCTCTGGCACCGTAAGCCTGATTTTACGAAGACGTTGCTTCTGAATCTCCAGCACAATCTCAATGACTATCCATTCTATTTCTTCGATCCTCGGTACAGCGAATCGCCAGGAGCAGGTTGGTGGCGGAGGAAGTCCCGGTGGTTGCAGGAAGAGATAGGTGCAGAACAGCTTTCAAATAAGGTATTCTGGGTTGAACTCTTTCCTTATCATTCCAATAACTACAAACCAATTCCGCGATCGATATCACCCGACGGACTTGTTCCTTCGGTTGCTTACAATATGAAGCTGGTACGCGAGGCGATGTTACAGCAGAAATTGATTGTCGCCATGCGTTCGTGGAGTCACTGGAAACGACAGATACCTGAACTCGAGACCTACCCAAACCTGCTCCGCCTTCGGAGCCCGCAGAACGTAGCCTTGCCGCCAAACAATGTCATCGGTTACGACAAGCTAGTACAGAAACTGAAAGAGGAGATTTAACCGGCTCGTCGTATTTTGATCCAATAGATGTCTTGCTCTCTACTTTCTTTCTGAAATGAGCAAGGAATTATGGTCACCCTGGTTGTCGGCCATTCCAAATAGATCCCAGGCTTCTAACTCATCTCTTTACCACTTGGTGTCTTCGAGTCTTTGTGTTGAACAGAAACCCCGATTTCTCCAAAGCCGAGAGAGAATTCTTCTCTCGACAATCGTCCTACTCTTGCTCCGACAACTTTTTCAGTTCCTCCGGAGTCTCCGGTGGGGCCATCATTGAGAAGAGTTTCGGCGACCATTGATTGACGCGGGTGAACCCTTCCGGCAGCGATTGTTTGAATTGCACATAAGCGGTGACTTGCCCGCTGAGAGAATACGTAAGAGCCTTCGCGTCCGGCCCGGGAGTAAAGACGCTGTAACCGGCGAGCGAGCAGTCTTCCAGGTCGACGTGCAGTTTGCCGGTATCTTTGTGTCCCTGCGTGCAGAGGATGCCGGTCGACTTGCCTCCCATTTCGGGTTGGGTGAAGTTGAGCACGATCATACGGCAATTCTTGAAGCTCGCGCGGGCACAGTCGCTCGCGTAGGAGATCGCAACCGCGTTGTCGGCATGGACCAAGGTACAATCTTCAAATATCGCGTGAGGTGCTTCGGGCATTTCCTGCTCGCGACCACCCAGGAGGACGGCGGCGGTATCACCCACCCAGTCGAGCGCCAGGAAATAACTGCGACGAAACACGCTCGGTTCATCCGGTCTGACGGTGGGATAGACGACACCTCCACCAAATGCGCGGCCAATACCGACGCAGTCTTCGATGATGACTGTGAATCCGTTTCCACTCTGGTCGGTTAAATCAAAGAAGAGTCCTGCGTCCCCTCCAGAGACATACAGGTTGTTTAATTTCCAACGATCCCAGACAAGGCTGGAAAAAGTCTTCTCGTTATTACCGTGAGGCCAATGTTTGTCTGAAGCTCTGATCGTGGACCACCAGTCCCAGCTTTTGAATCCTTTTTCCGGGTCGCCACTGTCGATCATCACCCAGCCCGTAGCACCCGATCCCAGGCTTCCGTCGAAGTCTCCTATCAAGCTGTTGTACGCATCGGCGGCCCCCTTGTGAGAGGGAGCCAGGTTTGATTCCATATAGGTGTCCGGACGAATGGCGATGGTGTATCCACCCATTTCATCGGGAATCGCACTGAGTGCCGACTGGATCGTGTGAAACCCATTCGCCCAGCTTTGACCATCGGAGTTGTCACCCACTTTGGAGACGTACAATGTCTTCGTCGCATCCGCACTCTTCGATTCTGCTTCGGCTGTCTGTGCAGAGCAGAGGATCAATATAAGCAGCAGCATGCAGACGAGGAGGCTGTCGACTTTACTTGGCATACTCGGTGATCCTTGTTTCTCGCAGGACGGTCACTTTGATCTCGCCCGGATAAGTTAAAGACTGTTCAATCGCCGTGGCCATGTCTCGGCACATTTTGGCCGATTCGCGGTCGTCGACCTGTTGAGCATCGACGATGACTCGAATTTCGCGACCCGCCTGCACGGCGTAAGCTTGTTCGACACCGGGGAAACCACAAGCGACTGCTTCCAGTTCCTCTAATCGTCGGACGTACTTCTCCAACGTTTCGCGTCGAGCACCCGGTCGGGCGGCGCTGACGGCGTCTGCCGCAGCGACGAGGACGGTATAGATGTAGTCCGCACGAATGTCATCATGATGGCCCAGTGCCGCATGAACGACTTCGGGCCCTTCGGTGTATCGTTTGAGAAGTTCCGCTCCGACAGCCGGGTGTCCCCCCTCCATCTCGTGGTCGGCCGCTTTACCGATGTCGTGGAAGAATCCACAGCGGCGTGCCAGGTTTCCATCGAGACCCAGTTGCTCGGCCATCAGGCCGGTGAGCGAAGAGACTTCGATCGAGTGACGTAGTACGTTCTGGCTGTAACTCGTACGGAAGCTCAGGCGTCCCATCAGTTCGACCAGTTTCGGATGGACATCGTGAACAGTCGCTTCCTGAATGGCTTCCTGACCCAGGCGACGGATGTTTTCGTCCATCTCTTTTCGAGTCTCTTCGACCAGCTCTTCGATTCGTGTGGGATGAATACGGCCATCCTGAATCAGCTTTTCGAGGGAGAGCTTCGCCACCTGTCGGCGAACATTATCGAACGCCGACACAATCACGACGCCGGGAGTATCATCGACGATCACGTCGGCCCCGGTCGCTTTTTCGAATGCGCGGATGTTTCGTCCTTCACGACCGATAATCCGTCCTTTCATTTCATCAGAAGGAATATCGACAGTAGCGACGGTCGATTCGGACGTGTGGGCCGAGGCGTATCGCTGGACTGCCATACCGATGACTTCCTGGGCTTCCTTGTCGCAAATCTCTTTGAGTTCATTGCGATGCTTCAGGATCAGCGCACCCGTTTCCGATTTTAGTTCTCGACCCAGTCGGTTGAGCAGCATTTCTTTGGCGTCTTCTTTGGAGAGACTGCTGATTTTGTATAGCTCTTCCTGCTCTTCTTTGAGAATGCGATCGAGTTGTTTGTCTTTCGCTTCCACTGATTTGGTACGCTCGGTCAGCTTCAGTTGCGTGGCCTCCAGCATCCGTTCCTGTTTGTTCTGGTTCGATTCCCGTTCTTTAAACTGCATCTCCCGTTCGTCGAGTTTCCGTTCTGAATCGCGCAGTTTTTCACGGTCTTTATTTAATTCCCGGTCGAGCTGTTCACGACGTTTCAACAATTCTTCCCGGTCGGCCAGTTCCATTTCCCGTTTTTTGTTTTCGGCTTCTTTTTTGGCCTGTTCGATAATCTCGTCTCGGGTTTTATACGCGGCCCCGGAACGCAGTTTTTCAAAATAGAGTCCGATCAGAAGCCCTGCCACGACTCCGATGACAGCTCCAATTATGTATTCCATAGGAATGACTTTCTCTACAGAGAACGCTCTACGCAGAAAAAGCATCGCTTTTCCAACAGCGCGAGCGGAAAATATGGTTAAACAAGACGTATCGTGAACCGGGAGCGGAAATCACTCGATTAGATCAACAGACAGGCGCAAAACGCCTATCGGAAATGATGCCATTTCCTGTGATCAAAACGTCTTTCAGCAGAGAGTCCCGGCAGAGGGCCGGTGAGCAGTGGACAGTTATCTGCCTATCAACCTGTTTGAGAATGTCCAGATGAAATCGCTGTAGGAGCTTCGATTTGATATTGAGCGCCGAATGCAGGAACAGGGGAGGAGAATTCTCCAGCGAAATAACTGGCATGAACCACTTCAGGGCATGATGAAAACAAAATGCTCTGGTTTGCATAATGCTGCAAACGGTCGTTGCCGAATCGGTTCGTGAAGTCCTCTTCTCCAGCCCAGGTTCACCAGCAGTAAAAGGGGCCTGCAGAAACTGCAGTATGCCCACCAACAGTCGACACAACCCGGAGGGTAGTGTACTGATCGTTGTATTCTGGTTTGGCTCAAAGGAATGAAACATCTGACGGACGCGATTATTCAGGACGAGGGAAACGGTTGATTAACAGTAGGAACTGACAACTGATCCAGGACTTCCACCGAAATGATTTCGTATCCGGAAGTAATCAATTGCATATACTTTCCTGCGAGCGGTAGTAACCAGAATGGCTTTTGCCGTTCGGAGGGAGTCGATTGAGAAAGTGCGAGCCGAAATTCAATCGCCACAGATTCGCCACAGATCTGGAATGATAAACCCTTTGCTTAACCAGCAGGATTTATGGCCCGATCCAATTGGTGAAATGGATGAATGCAGAGACTGGAGATCGGCGAGTTTTCAGGAAGGAAAGAACCTGATCTGGCATGGGGCTCACTGTCACCAGCGATTCCCATAAGCTGAACCAGGTTTGGATATCGTTCAGCAGATCAAATTTTGTTCAGTGTGAACAGAAATGGCGTTAGCCGGCCGCTGTACCTGAATCGATATCTACTTAGACAATACCAAGATCCGAATCGGAGCGAAACGGAGGGGCTAAGTTTTGGAGGAGGAGTTCAGATAAGTTTCCAACAGTCTGGAAAAGCCCTTAAGCAGCCGATTTACTTCGGATCGCCCTTTACGGAGGGTCCTCGCCTCCTTGCTGTATGCTCGAAAATCATGGTAGCATGCACTCATTGATTCACCTCCTCTTTACCAGTATTCTTTCGTCCCTCTTTGACATTCTTTCGAGACCACGATGAAGCTCAACGATTCTGCTTTTTTACTGCTCCATGCCGACGACAATCTGGTAATTGCTAAACGACAGGTCTCTCCAGGTGAGACCATCGTCGAGTCCAACGGAGCTCCCCCAATTGCGACCACAGCCTCGATCGATATGGGGCATAAAATCGCGCGGTCATCCATCGCTGTCGGGGATCCGGTTCGCAAATTCGGGCAGATTATTGGTTTCGCCTCTCATCCCATCGCGCCGGGAGAATGGATTCACTCTCATAATCTGACTGCGGGTCACCTCAGTCTCGATTACGCGTTCAGTTCCGACATTCCCGCTCCTCCCGAGCCAGTGGAAGGCCGCGTGTTTCAGGGATTCCGTCGTGCTGACGGTCGGGCCGCAACCCGAAATTACGTGGGAATCATCAGTACGGTCAACTGTTCCGCGTCCGTATCGAAATACGCGGTAGATCAAATTCGAAGAGACATTCTCGAACAATATCCCAATGTCGACGGCGTGGTCGCGCTCACCCATAAAGGGGGCTGCGCTATGCAGTACGACGGAGAAGATCATCATCAATTGGCGCGAGTTCTCGGCGGCTTTGCCAAACATCCGAACATTGGGGCGTATGTCATCGTCGGTTTGGGGTGCGAAACTGGGCAGACTGGTTTCCTGGTTGACGATCAAAGTCTCGTCCAGCTAAAAGGAGCCAGCCAGCCTCAGACCGGTTCACCTCTGGTGCTGACGATTCAGGAAACAGGAGGAACGGCCAAAACCGTTAATCGGACAGTCGAGTTGATTAAGGAGTTGCTTCCCGAAGCGAATAAAGTCCAACGTGAAGCAATACCTGTTTCAGAAATCATGCTCGGCTGCGAGTGCGGTGGATCGGACGGATACAGTGGAATCACGGCTAACCCGGCTCTGGGGATTGCGAGTGACCTACTCGTCGCTCATGGAGCGACCTCGATTCTGGGAGAGACTCCCGAGATTTACGGTGGCGAACATTTGCTGACCCGCCGGGCCATTACCCCCGAAGTTGGTCAGAAACTCGTCGATCTGATGCATTGGTGGGAAGACTACACGGGTAAGTTCGGTACGCAGATTGATAACAATCCTTCCCCGGGCAATAAAAAGGGCGGGCTGACCACCATCTACGAAAAATCACTTGGTGCCATCGCAAAGGGAGGCAGCACCGCTTTGCAAGGTGTTTTCAAATACGCGGAACCGGTCACCTCACGCGGTTTCGTCGTGATGGACACTCCTGGTTACGACCCCGCTTCTGTGACCGGTATGGTGGCAGGAGGAGCGAATGTGGTCGCCTTCACCACGGGCCGGGGAAGTTGCTTTGGTTGTAAGCCCGTTCCCAGTATCAAAATCGCTACCAATACGCCGCTGTATGAGCGTATGAGCGACGACATGGACTTCAATGCGGGCAAAATTGTCGATGGTGCCTCGGTTGAAGAGGTGGGTCGGGAGTTGTTTGAGAAGGTCATCGCCGTTGCCAGTGGCGAAAAGACCAAGAGTGAATTGCAGGGACTCGGAGACGAAGAGTTTTGCCCCTGGAGCATCGGTCCCACTCTCTAAATGGTAATGACTACTTAGAGTGGTCGATTTTTGTTGCGAGACCATCCTAGTTGGCCCTGTCTACCGATGTCTCTCAAGTGTCCCATTTTGGATTTGTTAGCGTATTTGTTTGTAAGTCCTATTTCTGTATGTATTTAGGGTAATGTTGTGCTGCCTCGGTTTCGATTTTGTTGAGGCCCGAATATCTGTGATAACTGTAAAAAAGCGGAAGATCGGAATAACCGCTACAGATTACCAATCGTCACAACCGATATTACCCGCAGGCCAAGTTTTCTGCGCTCATCATTGTGAGCTCATTTAGCTGGCCTTTAATAACTGCATTCAGCTGTTAAAAAGCGATTTCAAAGGTTCGGTTCAGAATAGTTCGATCTCCATTTGGATGGAGGCAACTGTTCTCGATCTGCTTTGAGACTGTTCGATTCAAGGACTTACTCATGCGGGTACAACTCTGGTTGTCATTAATCGCCGGTTTGCTGATTCTGTCAGCCGCAACGAACGTGCATGCTCAATACGGTGGCTATCCAGCACCTGTTACGGGTTCCTACGGTAATGAGTCTGGGACTTATTACCAAGGGGGTGTAAGAGGAGCAGATGGAGCCTCGTATTACGAGAACTCGTTGCCTGCCGGGTACGAGATCGCACCGAATCCCTATGCGACTGGCGGTTACGGCGGTGCTCCATTGCCGGATCGCAACGTATTCGAACGAATTTTAGGGGCTCCATTTGAAATGCCCTTCCAATTAAACGCCTCGTTTACGCGAACACGAACGAAATCACCCGATTCGGCTGTGATTGGGGATTCGCGAGTTTCCACGAAAGTTCACTTCGCCGTCGGTGATGACGACGAAGATGATGGTGGTGACGATGACGATGACGATGACGGTGGCGACCCCGACGTGGACTTTGGAGATACAGACAATAACGTTGTCTTCATTACCACCCCGCCAGGCCCCGGAACCGTGCAGGACTTATATTTGGACGGTACAGACCCTTGGGCCCCTGTTACGGTTGACGAAATTTACGACGAAGGTCCAGCAGGCGGCTTGAAATTGTATTTAGGGCTGGGCGATTCCGGCGTCGGTGGTGTGATGCTCCGTGGTTTCTGGAACCAGAACTATCAAACAGGAAGAAATTGGGGAGACCGCTCCAATCTGGGAGTCGACTTTGGCTCAACTCCAATTCAACGACGATCTGAAACCGGAATTGGGTACCCCATTGACGAAGAAATCGACTATCGACTGAGTGTGTTTAATCCAGGTCTTCCATTCTACACAGGAATTCCTCTGGAATTGGATCCAGACAACTCTCTCGGAGACGCGATCCCCTGGGACGTTTATGTTGAAATGAAGTTTGAAACGCAGAGCTACGGAGCAGAGATTACGCAACAACTCTCTGCTGTTTACGAAAGTGATAACATCGCGATTCGCCCCATCTTAGGGGTCCAGTATATGGGTATTCGTGAAGGGTTCAGTCTCTTCGGACGCCAATCCGGTTTGGCCTACTCGGTTACTTTTCCAGAAGGGACGATCACTCCTCTAGAGGTAACCATTGACGACGGTGATGACGACGGTGATGACGACGACGATGACGACGGTGATGACGACGACGATGACGCTGATGCGGTTGTCTCGGTTCCAGGGCAATCGGACTGGTTTCACTTCAGCGATATGGTCGACACCGTTGTTGATTCGAAAGTGAACTCTAATCTGATTGGTCCGGAAGCGGGTTTCGCCACCACGATTGGGGGTAGAAACTTCCGGATTGTCACGGAGTCTACATTTGGTCTGATGGCGAACCGTGAAGAGATTAAGTTGAGAGGCTCAAACGTTTACAACAGTCGCACCTACTTTGGTCCCGACTTGCTGTTTGACCAGACGAAAACGACGACGCACTTATCCCCCATGATTTCGACTTCAATCAAGGCCCAGAGTAATGTACTCCGTAGCGTGCCTGTTCTGAGAGACATTGATCTCTTTGACGAGGCCGTGGTTTCGGTCGGATACAACTACACTCACATCTGGGAAGTTGCTCGACCAGGCTCGACGATCGAATGGAACGGAGCTCCTTTGACACCCAAAATCGATGTGAATCGAGAACAGTTCTGGATCGGCGGATGGGAATTCGGCTTGAGCTGGAATTACTAAACGGCATTACAAACGTAGTAGAGACATAAATAAAAAGGGCGATGCTTACAAAGCATCGCCCTTTTTTATTTGTACTAAAAGAATGCAGCAGAATTGAGCATTTTAGAGGAGGGTGGCGGGCAGACTCCTCAGCAATCAGGGTGTTACCTTAGAGACCAGTAAAAGGACCTTCTGCTGGAACACGCGGGGATGAAACGAATTAAAAGAAAAAAATACAACAAAAGTGTTACAAATTTCACAGAAGTCCGCCTGTAGAGTTAGTCATCATAGGTAAGAATCCTGAAATGTTCAGGTTTTATACACAAATGTGTTCGGATGTCCATTTTTTAAAAAAACTGTTTGCATGCGAACCTTTTTATTCATCGCTACGTCCAAAATACACGTACTGAATGATAGAGAACCATCAGACTCCTTTAAACAAGGTCGAAAAACAGCTGAGAATGCCATTTCGGTACATTGCAGCAAACGGGTATGTCACCAGGGCCGAGGTGAACTACTTCTTTTCCAAAATTCTGCTGATATCCGAGTACGATAAACGAACTTCAGTAGTAGCAAAACGGATTGTTTTTCCATAAGAGTCTCTTTTCTCTAACAAAGGCATCGATCTTGCACTCTTTTAGAGTTGCCATCAGAGATCAGATTATTGCCTTTGGAGGATCAGGTTTTATGAGGGTGTTCCACAGATTCGGACACCGAATAGTCAGTAAAACGATTTGACCTGAATTATTTGAATGAGTCAAAACTGAGTTCCCCACGGCTGAAAGGTCAGGAGGTTATTATGTCCCGCTATCATCACCCCGCGATCAAACTTTTGACGGATCAGCAGGTACGGTATGCGCCCGTCGAAGCCCGATTAAAACAGGTGGAGCGAGCGGAGAAATTCCTGGCTGAGCTTGATCGAGAAGTCGTCTACTTGTACCCCCAGGTCAGCGAACATGTTCTGGGATACAAAGGAGAGCATTACCCGAATCTCGAACTGAGCGGTGAAGAACTTGCGCACGATCTGCGTCTGTTTATTGAAGATCTTTCCGGTTCGGCCAACATTAATGCCGAGAGCGTCGGCGAGCCTGTGCTAACAGTGAAAGACGTCAGCCACCGTTACAACGTATCCACCAAAACAGTAGACCGCTGGAGAGATCAAGGTCTCGTCAGTCGTCGGTTCAAATTCGGCAATCGAAAACGGATCGGTTTCTTGAAATCGTCTGTGGAACGCTTCGTTTCTCAGTTCGGTGATAAGGTCGAACGGGGAATGAATTTCAGTCAGCTTACGGATGAGGAACGCGAAGAAATTATCCAGCGTGCCCGCCGTCTGGCCCGCGTCGGAGGTTGTCCTACGGAGATATCCAAACGCTTGGCCGAACGTCTTGGACGGTCTCAGGAAGCGATTCGTTACACACTGAAAAACTACGATATCGAAAATCCCGAAAACGCCATTTTCCCTTCAGCACACAGCGCGCTGACAGAAGATGAAAAGGTCGAGATTTACCGTCGCTTCAAGCAGGGTGATTCTGTTGCAGATCTGAGTCGTCGTTACTGCCGCAAACGTAATTCTATCTATCGAATTCTCAATGAAGTTCGGGCAGAAAGATTACTCGAGCAGAAGATCGACTACATGGACAGTCCCGAATTCGAAGAAAGAAAAGCAGACGAAATCATTCTGGGGCCACCTCCTACCACGGACAAAAAGAAATCTGCGGTGAAAGTTCCACCGGGACTTCCCCCGTATTTGGCGAGTCTGTACTCCGTACCGCTGTTAACGCGGGAAGAGGAAGCACACTTCTTCCGAAAAATGAACTACCTCAAATTCAAAGCCAACAAGCTGCGTGAGGAATTGGAAGTTCGCCACCTTGATACGGGCAAAATGGATCAGATCGAAGAATGTCTGGAACAATCCCAAACCGTCAAGAATTTCCTGACTCGGAGTAATTTGCGCTTGGTCGTTTCGATTGCCAAGAAGCACGTTAAACCGGAGGTGAATTTCTTTGAAATGATCAGCGATGGCAATATGTCCTTGATTCGCGCAATCGAGAAGTTTGATTACACCAAAGGTTTCAAATTCTCAACATACGCAAGTTGGGCCATCATGAAAAACTACGCTCGTTCGATTCCTGCCGAGCACACGCATCGGGATCGATATCGTACGGGTAAAGAGGAGATGTTCAGTCAATCTCACGACGATGGATCGAACCCCTTCCAACAGGAAATGGACCACAAGAAACAACGTCTTGCAGTACTGGACATTCTGGAGCGATTGGATGAACGAGAAAAAGGTATCCTCGTCAGTCGATACGGTCTGGAAAAAGGATCGGAACCGCAGACACTCGAACAGGTGGGCCGCGAGTTTGGCGTAACCAAAGAGCGTATTCGCCAACTTGAGTCCCGTGCCCTGCAGAAACTACGAAAGATCGCTACAGCAGAACCTATCGATGTTCCCGGTGTTTAGGGGGGGCTTAGCTGCATCCGGCAGAGGTTTTGCTTTAATCCGGAGGGGGAAGGGACGCCTTAACCTGATCGGTTTATCATAAACGAACGGCTTGTTCACGGGAGACCATGAACAAGCCGTTTTTCTGCGCGCGAGTGTGTGTCCTTCTTTGCTGAAGCTCGTAAGGTCACTATTGTGAACTCGCTAGCTCCTACGGGCTCGAAACTCGGTCTTGCTTCAAAATGCAGATTTTCTTAGATTCCGCCCACTTTCTCTAAAGTTGGCGCCAGTTTCCGGCAACGCATCGATTTCGCGAGTGGTCAGATCGTACTCAGTACGTTCGGAGGAATGGTTCTCCAGATGACCCTCGACAAGGCCTAAAGCGTTGTGCCCAACTGGATTGATGTGGACAAAAGCATGATGAAAATGAAGAGCGACATATTATGTCTGGCGGTGCTCTGCCTGACGGGGTGTGCCTCCGTCGTGGAGACTTCCCGCTTTGCGCTCTTCGTTCCACCAGCTACAGACCAAGCTGTTACGCAGAAAGAGGAAGAAAGTAATCCGTTTTTACGCAACCAAACAAACGAATCGAAGACTTCAGAACCAAACAAATCTTCTGCAGAGAACGTCCCTTCGTCCAGCTCCGAGTCGAGCGACCCCGCTTTGGCAGGTTTCAATTTTGATCCCGAAACGACCCGCTTGATCTCTGAGCGACTATCGGAATTGCCTCCCGATCCCAAACTGCGAGCAGAACGCATTGCGGCTTGGAAAAAACTTTCGGCGACAGAAGTCAAACAGATCATTCGCGTGGAGCGATTAGCTGCATCCGTTAGCCAGCAGGAACAAAGTCTGGCGATGGCTAATGGGATGACTGGCGGCATTCAAACCGTATCAGTTCAAAAGCCTCCCGAAGAGGAGGTTCGTTTTGTTCCCAATCCCGAAGGGGGCCATTCTGGTCTTCCCGATCGGAGTCCTTTCCGAACGACCACCGCAGGATCAGTCGGCAACGCGATGCCCGGGGCTGCGAATCAGTTCCAAAGTACGCTCCCGGGACAAAATCTTCCCGTGACTTTTGTTCCCTCAGGGAACCCTCAGCCATTAACTCCGCTGGGAGCTTCGTTGAATCAAAACCAGCAGCTGAATCCAGCGGTCACTTCAGGGTCACCGCCTGGGGAAAATCCATTCATGCAGCAGACCGTTTCGGTGCCACCACTTCCACGGGCGGACACCGTCGTTCTGGTGCCTCAGCAGACAGTGAATTCACCCGGTCCCGCAAATGGCATGGTGGGAGCCCCGGCACAATTTGGCGGCCCAACCAGCATGATGGACTCGCAGAATCAGCAGATGCTGAACAATCCGGCTCTCGGAGAGACGCCCGGTGCCATTCCAAACGGAAACGATCCGAACACCGGAGGGTTTGTACGAGGTTTAACAACCGCACCGCAATCTCTGCGGCAATTCGGAGCCATGCTGACACGACCTTTCAATGGTCAGACCGGAGAGCAGGCCACGATACCGCAATTCGCAGAAGCACAGGCGCCGCTCAACGGAGCCCCTCCCGAGAACCTGATGGGGAATCGGGATGCGTTACTGGCACAGTTGATCTCGATAACCGAGCAGGAACTGGCCCAGTTAACTCCGGAACAACGGCATGACTATGTGCAGAAGAACGTCTACCTACGGATGCTCTATTTGATGTCGCAACAGGAAGAACGTTCGTTGCAGTACATACCGGGATTGGAACCTGCCAACCAGGAATTCTGGCAACAACTTTTCTGGGCGATGTCGAACTACTTCGATCAACAAGCCATTCCGGATGCACAGGCGAGAGCGACGCAGACGGTGGCACAATTACAAACAGCATCACAACGACTTCAAGAACAGGCGAACCTGGAATTACGAAACGTGAATTTCTGTCAGGAGATCAACAGCTTCGGGGATTACAAGAAGTTCGCCGAGGATGAATTTACGCCAGGCGAGCGGGTTCTGATTTATGCCGAGATTGCCAACTTCAAAAGCGAACTGACTTCCGATGCTCGCTACCGTACTTTGTTGAAAACAACCATCGAGTACTACCGGGTGAGTGACAATGGTGGCCCCGTCGCGACGGAAACGATTCAACCGAAAGAAGACCTCTGTCGCAATTACCGCCGGGACTTTTTCAACGGCTACAATCTCCACATTCCAGACAATCTTACGTCGGGCGAATATTACATGCGATTGCGGTTGGAAGACCAGCTAAGCGATAAGTTCGCCACCGAGACGATCAAGTTCCGCGTACCGTAAGAGAATCTCTCACCGAAGGCCTGCTTAGCTGACCAACTCGTCGATCACCGAGGCGCCCAGTGGGACCAGCGGAATGCGGCCTCCGGAGACTTCTTCCAGACGGGCATCGGGTTCAATACCCATGTTGTGATAAATGGTCGCCAGGATATCGGTAAAGTGGATCGGGCGGTCAACCGCTTCGCCGGCGATTTTATCTGTTTTGCCGAGGGCAAATCCAACATTCATACCGCCACCAGCCATCATCGCGCAATTAACGCGAGCCCAGTGATCGCGTCCGGCGTTGGCGTTGATCTGTGGCTTACGGCCAAACTCGCTACACACAACGACGGTTACATCTTTATCCAGACCTCGTTCGTAGATGTCTTCGATCAAAGCAGCGACTCCTTGATCGAATAGAGGGAGATGCTTCTTCAAGTGGTTGAAGTTATTACCATGCGTATCCCAGAAACCATAGGCGACGGTCACACAGCGGACGCCCGCTTCGACGAGCCGCCTTGCCTGTAGCAACTGGTCGTTCCACATAGGGGCACCATCGCCCAAGTGATTCGGGCTCCCTTTGCCGTATCGTTCGCGGGTTTTTAGATCCGCTTTTTCGACATCGAGTGCATCGACCAGCTTACTGGAAGTTAATACATCGAAGGCTTTCTGGTATGTCGAGTCCATCGCGGCGAGGGATTCGTCTGTATGTGCTCGTCGGACGTTGTCCATTCTTTCAAGCAATGCTTTACGGGAGCGAAAGCGTGCCTCGTCAACGAAGCGAAGTTTCATTCCCGCCAAGTCTTCACCATCTGCCCGTACTCCTCGCATACCAGCACCGAGTGATCCGGCGCCCGGAATATTGTAAGGACGATGTCGCATGGTCGGAAAAAGGTCGATGAAGGGAGGGACAACCGGGTCGGCGGGACCTTTGAGTTTGGCAATGACGGAGCCGAAGTTCGGCCGTGCGTCTCGTAATGCTTCGGATTGCGGATAACCAGTTAAATTCTGAAAGCTGCTGTGTTCATCGCGTTGACCGACAATGGTACGAAGAATCGCCATGCGGTCGGTCACGTTAGCCAGATTTGGTAGTAATTCGCAAACCTGAACGTCCGGTACTGCGGAACTGATTGGGGAGAACTCACCCCGGATTCCATCGGGAGCGTCGGGTTTCAGATCGACGGTGTCCTGATGCGGCAGGCCCCCGGTCAGGTAAACCATGATGACCGATTTTTCTGAACTTTTCTGCTGACCGGATTGTTCGGCTTTGAGCAATTGCGGGAGGGCCAACCCTCCCATCGCGAGGGAGCCAATCTGAAGAAACGATCGGCGGGTTACGCCGTCGCAATATTTGTGGCCGTCTCCTAGTAATGTCAGCATCAGGCAGGTCTTTACTCTGAGGGAGGACCAGTCGAGTCCGTGGGGAGCAATCGGGCTGAGGACTGGAGGCATACAGGTTGGGAAAGAGGATGGGACGGACACCCAGAAGATGAAATCAGGATGTCTCGTTTAATCCGGAAGGATTTCGTCACTCGGGGAAAAGTCGAGTGACGAATAATACATCAATTGTGATTGATGTTCGTCCTCCGGTCAAGTAAATCCATACCTGAAGCGAGGTTGTAACGATTAATAGGTTCAGGGAGTGACCGAGTTCAAAAACTGAACTCCCGCCAGCATGGTGGCGGTACACTGGATTGCTTCCAGAATCGCTTCGTCTTTCACCTGCAGTGAACGTGCTTTTGCCAAGTGTCCTGTAACACAGGGTTTACAAGCATTTAAGTCACTCAATGCGATGTTAATCAGCTCAATGGTGGTTTCGTCGAGCGACGTGTTTGTGAAGGTGTGTGCTCGCAAACCGACTGGCAATCCCTCGAAGAGGTCGCTGCCGCTGATGTCGCGGAATTTGAAGAAGGTGTTGTACATGCTATTGGTCGCAGCGACGGCCAGAACTTCCTGAAGTTGCTGCTCGGTTGCTCCCAGCTTCAGGGCACGCTGGTCAAAGAAGTCGATCCACGGTTTGCAGCGATACAGGGAACTGACAGAGAGCCCGAGGTAGGCCTTCATTAATGGATCGAGTTTTCCCTCTTTGATGACGAACTTCTTGAAGTTCATGAAGAAGTCCTGCAGGAAAGGAGGGACCCGGGCATAAACCAGAAAAGGTTCGGGAACGGCGTCCAACTCCAGCATGTCTTTGATGCGGTCGTAAGTCTGTGCGATTTTGTCCTGTGCTTCGGATTCAGGTAAGGGGATGATGGTCGTCATGAAATCAAAAGTCCAAATCAATAAAGTCAGAAAAAGGGAAGACACGGACAGCTGTGGAGAAACAGATGTGGAGGAGGAGATCGCTCTCTTCGCTGCCATTATAGTCGAGGGCGGCGCGAAGTCGAGGAATGGGACGATTGGGATTCATTCGATGTCGCGCATAAAAAAGCCCACCGGGAGGGCGGGCTGAGGGCGAATGCTCGTTTGAAATGAGAACCCCTTTTCTTACGGCGTTTCGGCGGTTCCCTCTTCCGGATGAAGTTCTGATTGTCCGGGGCGGATCAGCTCGAAATATCGCTGGATGGTTTGGCGGTGACCAAGCGGAATCGGTTCGCTATCCAGAACGGTCTCAGAGATTTTCTGATACTCCTCGTAGACTTCGTTGTAAGAGCGACCGGCCATCTCACGACCTTCAGGAGAGTTGGACGTTTCTGTTTCTGTCGGACCATCGCCTGCCTGGCCTTTGATTTCCTGACGGTTCCGGTTGGTGTTGATTTTGGTGGCGTCTCCAAACAGATTGCCGCTGGTCGCTTTCCCGAAGGTGTTCGATGGGCTGGTTGACTTCTTTTTATTCATCCCTTCGGCCATAGAGTTTTTAGTACCATTGCAGCTACCTGAGCAACTGGAACTACCGCATTTGGAGCACATGCCACTCTGACATGCTTTGCACTGTGATTTGTTCATATTGAGTTTTGACATTTGCATTGCGAGCAGTCGACTCAGATTGTTTCTCAGGGAATGGCGTTTTAATTGATTGGCCATATCCTTGCTGGCTTTGCCGAGGGCTCCGGATTGTCCGCTGTTCAGAGCGTCTGACATTTCGGAGGTGGTCTGGGAAAGTTGTCCCTGTCCGGCGTCTTTCATTTGTTTGGAGAGCTTCTTCAACTTTTCGGCAACGGCTTTGGCTTCTTTGCGTTCCAGTTCGACGTTTTCCAGTTTTTCAAATTCATCGGCGGCCCCTTTGAAGTCTTGAGCTTCCAGTTTCTGGGCGGCTGCTTTCATAGCGTCGGCAGCCATCAGTGCAGCTCCCATCGCCTTCATCTGAGCGTTGACGGCGTCCGGATTGTATTCTGCCTGTTCTGCGGCAAGTGCTGCCTGCATTTCAGAGATGTTGGCGAGAGCCTCTTTCACATCGACTTCAGGCTGTTCCATCTCTTCTACTTGTTCTTTGAGTTGTTCGACGAGTTCTTTCATCTCGTCGGTCATCTCATTCTCTTGCGACCATTCCTCCAGCTCTTTGATATCTTTTTTCATCTCTTCGGCAACTGCGAGCAGCCCGGGGTTGGGTTCGGCGATGGAGGCAGAGAGTTGCTGGTCTTCACCGGGGAACATCACAAACAAACCGACGACGGCCAGCAGCGCGAGGGCGTAGGGGAAGGCGCGAGGCGTGCGGAAAGGAACGACCTGTTTAGCATTGATGTTATCGATTTTATTCAGTGTATCTGCAACCTGCAGTTTTTCGAGAGTGACATCCTGCGTGTGCTGGGAGAATTCCAAGGCGGAGAGGGTGTGGTCCTTGAGTTTGTAAAAGCGGTCCACAGCACTAGCAGCGACGGCCCAGGGGAGAAACCGAAAATAACCGATGAGAAAACCGAGGATCGGTCCTGCGATCACGGTGCTCCAGATGGCATACTGAGAGAGGAGACCGGGCGAGAGCCAGAGCGCGATGTACGCCAGCACGGCAAAGGTATTACCGGCAAACATGCCGACCGCTGCGAGTTGAAAACCCGATTGCAGACGTTGTCGTTGACGAACGTTCTGCAATTTCTCAAGCAGGAGATTCTCCATGGTGTTTCTCCAAAGGATGGTTGTTTATTTCCGGTTGCGCGTAACCTTAGATATTAGTTTACGAAATGGTGCCGAATTAGCAAACAGTGTTTCAGGAACTTGCCTGCTTTCCAACCCATCCGGGAAGGAACAGGGAGAGGTCGATTCTTCGTAACGCAACGTCAATCAGAAACAGAAGTAATGCAGCGGCAAGCAGATAGGGCCACAAGGGGGTCGGGCGTCCAACCGTCTGAGTCTTATTTTGGAAGATTTCCTCGACAGTAGGGTCGTATTTGCCACCGGACATTTCCGCCAGAGATTCGAGTAACTCGGTGTTGGTCGGTTTCAGGCGGAGTTCATCAGGGTAACCGACGATCAAACCGCGAGATTGCTGAAACTGAATCTGCCCCGATTGTTTTTGAGTCAACTCCAGGTGATAAGCTCCTGGTTTGAGTACATCGAAACTGGTTTTGTATTTTCCTGGACCAATTTGATCGAGAGAGATGTTCTGCTTTTTAAGGAGTGGGTCGATCAAAGTCAGTTCGGTTTCCGCGTTGTTCAGGAACTGTCCCATCAGGTTGACAGCGTCAATTTCGAGAGAGGCCGTCTGGTCTTGTCGGGTCAGGTCAACATTCACTCCGCGGTTTTCGCTTTTACGCATCGTGTGACGAACCAGTTGTGCCCAGAATTTACTGTAACCGGGCCAACTGAGCCATTCTGCCGCCCAGCGGGAATTGGCATCCGATGTGAACGCGACTGACATTCCCAGGCCATACCGCCACCAGACGAGTAGGGGGTCGCCCGCCTCGGAGCTGAGGATGATTTCGGAGGTTGCTTTAGGGCGAGTGATGACGTAACCGAGCAGGAAGGGAGCGTTGCCAATGTCGGTGTCATCCAGTACGGGCGTCGAACGGATTTGCTGCGGAATGAAGGGTTCTTCATTGATGGCCGACTTACTGGCCGTCATGGTTTCTTTGGCGAAAATCTGCGGGATAGAGGCCGGGTCGGTCGTGAAGTAATACCGGCCTTTGCCGATCTGGGCGATCTCCTGCAACATATTTTGGTCTGCTCCATCACCCACGCCCACGGTGGAGAGAGTGATTCGAGATGAAGCCATTGTTTGCGAAATGCCGGCGAAGTCACCCGGTGAAGAATGGCCGTCGGTAAGGATGATGACATGTTTCAGTTTGGCGGCGACGGACTGCAGCCCGGTGTAAGCCATGTCCATCGCAGGATACATCGTGGTGCCCCCTCCCGCTTCAATCGAGCGAATGCTATTCACTAATGTCGACTTTTCGGAACGGGGACGAATTTCACTTGCCCAATAGGAACTTCCTTCGAAGGCAATGACACCAATCTGGTCCCGAGGACCTAACAGTTCGACCGCGCTGACGGCCGCCTCTTTAGCGAGTTCGATTTTCTGTCCTCCCATCGAGCCCGATTTGTCGATGATGAGCACCATTGCGAGTGATGGTTTCTCTTTCTCTTTTTCAAAGTCACTGCGAACAGGGAGGACTTCTTCCATGACTGTCTTGTAGTAGCCCCCAAGTCCGAACGACTGGTCTCCACCGAGCATGATCAGTCCGCCACCCAGTTCGGAGACATACGTCCGGATGATGTCCATCTTATGCGTGGAGAGATCGGTAGCGGGAACATTGGAGATTAGGATGGCTTCGTAGTTTTGCAAATCAGAGAGGGTGTCGGGCAAGCCTTCGGGCGGGCGGGTATCGACGTTGATTCCTTCTTCTTCGAGAGCCCAGGCGAGAAACTGGGATTGTTCGGGCTGGCTGTCGACTAACAAAACCCTGGGTTTACCAATGGCATAGACCAGGCCGGAAGCCTGATTGTTGTCGACGAAGGTGTCCTGCTTCGGTTGAATGGCGGCGGAAAACTCAGCCAGACGTTCGCGTTCGACTGTCTGCCGGAACCGAAAACGGTTTTCACCGGCGGTGATCTTTTGAGTTTCTTCAACGACTTTGTGGGGACCACGAAACATCTGAATGTCGATTTCGTCATCGTGATTTGAGTTGATCACCACTTCGACATAAAACGGTTCTCCCTGCGCGACTTGGGCAGGTACGAGAACTTCCGAAACCTGCACTTCCGGATCGTCGCGACCGGGAAGGGGGACAGTGTAAATCGGGATGTCGGAATAGGCGGCCGTCTCCAACGCAGAACCCGCTGTTTCGTTTCCTTCGGTTAGAATGACGATGCGGGGAACATAGTGAGGAGGAATCGCGGCGCGGGCTGTTTCTATCGCCTGCGCAATGTTGGTCCCTCTTCGTGGATCGGTCGGTGGATCCCGTTTGTCAGGAATTGATGTAGGAGAAGAATCGGTCTCAGGAGCCTCGTCATCGATTTCGTTGTCGGTCTTGGGACGTTCTTCGTCAGACGTAGCAGGTTGGTTCTGAATGGAGCCAGGAGGCACCAGTTGTTTGAGTTCCGTTTGTACCAGACCGGGATGATTGGCGAAGGGAACGAACCGAATCTGTTGGTCGCTCTGGAGGTTATTCGTCTTTTGCAGGAACTCGGCCGTGGCCGCTTCGGCCTCTTTACCGACGCTGAGACTTTGGTCGACAGCGACGACGACGAACAGTTCTTTTGAGGGAGTGAGAATCGTTAACCCGGCTAAGGCCAATACAAGAAGGAGAACGATGCCTGCCCGAGTGAGGAGCGAGAGAAGACGCTGCCGGTGAGTGAAATCGACCAGGCTGCGATAGAAAAAGAGAACGAGGAGCGGCAGCCCAAACAAGAGCATCAGCCAGAGCGGGTGAGTCAATTCGAGTTGCAGGTCGCTGTTCCACATGATGATATCAATTTTGTCCGTCAGGAAGTTTCCTCAATGAGGAGTGATTATCCGTTCGTCGGGGCGTGCTTGAGTTGTTAATCGATCCAGCGTCGTTGATAGAGGTACCATTCCACACAAGTGAAAATCGTGGCGAAGAGAATCAGGTAAAACCAGAAGGGACTGAAAGAGAACCCTGCTTGTTGTAGTTTCCGTAAAGAGTCCGAAAGTTCCGCAACTCGCAAATCAGACTCCCGGCTGTTCGACAGATTGCAGGCAATCTCAATAGTGGTGTCTGGCTTGGATGCGGTTGTGTCTGCTGACTCGCTGTTGGAGTCGTCCATTATTTCTGTTGAAGAAGGAATCGCTGCCAGTTTCCACAGACCGACCTGGTTCAACGGGCCCAACCACAATTGATTGTTCTGGGCGATTAATTCTTCTTCTGTTTTCTCCGGACTCGTCAAGCGGATTTTAGTGACTTTACTTGTAACGCGTTCGGAACTGGCCACCGTGCTGGCCTCGATGGGAGTTGTCGTTGATGTTGGTTCTGCCTGATGCGGTTCCAGTCGAGAGACGTTTATCTGTTTTACGGAACCGGTGGCGACTGACTCCAAAAACTCCGATTCTGTACCGCTGAACCAGTTCAGAGCGTTACTCATTAGAATGGGAAAGGCTGTTCGTAGCGGAAGGTCACCTTCCTCCAGGCTGGCATTCAGCACAATCACTTTCTGGTAGTCGTCTTCATGACTGAAGAAGATCGGGATTTCTCCGACAGACGAGGCGAGTTCTTCAATTTCTGTTTTAAGTTCAATCTGACGGGCTTCGGATAGCAGCACATTGTCCAGACGAACATGGGCCATCAGCTTCGATTCTTTGTTTTGACTGGCGATGAGAGGAGAGGATTCTTTTTCACCGATAGTCCATAGATTGGTCGAACTAATCGGCTCGATTACCAGTACGTTCCCGGAAGGAATTGTATCTGGTGTTTGTCGATGAAACACGAGGATGCTGTTCTCGGGGACGAATTTGGGCTGTTTATTAACCAGTTCGAGTTCCACGAGGGGGATCGCATTAAAAACCTGTTCGAGGTAGCGATTGCCTTCCGAAACCAGAATTACTTCCTGTGGTCGCAGTTGAGAAAGAATGGCATAGGCTTCGTTGTCGCTTGCGAGAGCATCCTCCTGGTCGAGAGTCGCAGTCAGAATTCCGCCAGTGGAGGATGTATATTCGAGGACTTTGGACCAGGTCTGGTTCGGTTCGAGCTTGAGAGGAATGACATCGACGATGTCGTTTTCGAGTTCCATTTCCAAACGGGTTTCAGCAGCCTTGTCGGACTGGTTAACGACTTCCACCAGAACTTCGTAACCGACGGGATCCATCAAATTGCGACGAATCTGAAACTGGGTGATTCCGATATTTGATGTGTCCGTTTTGCCATACAACTGAGTGAAGACCTGCTCCTGAGCAGCGAGTTCTTCAAACTTGGCAAATCCCCCGTCGGTCATCAGGACGATGTCGCCGTTGGGATGTCCTTCGATCAGACTACGGGCCAGTTCGAGTGCTTCGTTGAAGTCGGTGGGTTGGTCGGTTGGAGCAATATTATCAACGGCCCGATGTAATGTGCGGTGATGGCCAGTCAGTCCCGTGACGACTTCGGCTGTGGCTCCTACAGCGATCAACGCCATGTCGTCGCGACTGCGGAGAGTCCGGATCATGTCGTGGATGTCGTCTTTGGCCGCGTCGAGTCGGTTGCTGGAACTGACGTCATTCGCCTGCATACTGGCAGAGTGGTCGAGCAGAATTACTAATCGTCGTTTCTGGTTTGTTTCCCAGAAGAAGAGGGGATCCGTTAAGGCGAGGGCGAGTAACGCGAGGAAAAGAAGTTGCAACAGGAGTGAGAGCAGGTGCCGCAACTGTTGCCAGATGGAACGAGGTTTCTTTTCTTCGTAGATCTGATTCCAGAACATCGTCGTCGAGACCGGTACGCGTCGTAACCGGATCTTCAGCAGGTAGAAGACCACGATCGGAATCGCAAGCAAAAACCAGAACAATGCTGCAGGGGATGTCAGAGTCATATGGAAATCTGGGGAGTAGTGTTTTCAGAGAATTACGAACAGGGCTCGCGAGGGATAATTGTTAAAGAAAGAATTTATTGTTGTCTGGTGTGACCATCATTTTCTTTCAGCACCAAGGCAAGAAGGATTTAATGGTGGCTGGGTACTGATGACGTAAGTTGGCTAAACGATTTTTAAAAGAAATTTTCTTCTTAGTGTTTTTCTTCGAGTCTTCGAGTTTAAAAAAAACTGAACTCAATCAGCGTGTTGAATTGAACTGACAGCATCAGCTTCGGACGATGTTGGATTCTTTAAGCATACGGAGAATCAATTCATCGAAAGGGACGTCCGCAGGGGAGACGGTGCAGCCCATGCCGTATTGACGACAGTACTTCTGAACTCGTTCCATAAATTCACCGTAAATCTTTTTGTATTGTTTTAATCCGCGTTCGGTGATGGTGACTTTATTGACGATGTTCGACTCCATGTCGAGGAGTTCGAGTTCACCACGAAGGGGCGGGTCGGCTTCTTTAGCGTCGAATAGTTGTAATACGTGGGGTTCATAATGATGGTGTCTCAGGATGTTCAACCCTTCTTCGAACCCATGCGGGTCGTACAGGTCGCTGATTACGATCACGACGCCACGTCGCTGTTGACGTTGGACGAACGACTTCACCAGGTGAACCAGGCTGGTGTTATTCCCTGCCGGTTGTAAATTCTCGAGGAATCGCATCAGTCCCAATATCTGTGCTTTTCCTCGAGTGAGTGGGTAATCAGCCAGGATGCCATCCGCAAAGCCCATAATGGCAATGCGGTCGAGGTTGGACAGCGCCATATACGCGAGCCCGGCCGTCATCTGACGAGCGAGATCGAATTTCGGTGGCGTTCCAAACCCCATACTGGGAGAGCAATCAAGCATCAGATAGAGGTGTAAGTCTTCCTCTTCCTGAAAACGTTTCAACAGCAGTTCATCATGACGCGCGTACAGAGACCAGTCGATATGCCGGAAGTCGTCGCCCGGTGTGTAATCCCGGTGGTCGGCGAACTCGACTCCCGTACCGAGTTGGCGCGTTCGTTGCTGTGCCAGCAGTTGACCGCGAAAGACACGACGGGAAACGATCGCCAGGTATTCGAGCTTTTTCAAAAAGTCGGTATCAAACAAAGGCATCGCGAGGGGGCTCAACTTGGTGAAAGTCAAAGAAAACAGGATTCATTCAGAGCGACATTAACCGGTCGAATGGAAGAGATCGTCAGGAGGCGCCGACGGTAGTCTGTTTTCCAAGTGTGACGAGAATGTGGTCAATCACATTGTCCGGGAGCACATTTTCCGCTTGACCTTCGAAGTTCAGAATCATGCGATGCCGCAATGTCGGATGAGCGACCGAACGGATATCGTCGCGCGAGACGTGGAAACGACAGTCTAATATCGCTTTGATCTTGGCTCCGAGAATGAGCGCCTGTGCTCCACGTGGGCTGGAACCATACCGAACAAATCGACGCACCGTTTCGGGGGCGATTTCCTGATCGGGATGGGTGGCCAGCACGAGGTCGATCGCATATTGACGGACTTCGTCGGCGATTGGGATCTGCCGGGCGAGGGCTCGCATCTCCAGAATTCGATCTCCCTGAAGAACCGCTTTAGCGAAAGGAACATCGATCTCGGTTGTTCGCTGCAGGATTTCGGCGATTTCCTCCGAGGTCGGGAAGGGGACCAGTAGCTTCTGGAAGAACCGGTCGAGTTGGGCCTCGGGAAGGGGATAAGTTCCTTCCATCTCAAGTGGGTTCTGCGTCGCCAGGACAAGGAAGGGCTGCGGTAGAATGTGAGTCGTTCCGGCGACCGTGACGGAATGTTCCTGCATCGACTCGAGCAGGGCTGATTGTGTTTTAGGCGTTGCCCGATTGATTTCATCGGCCAGGACGATGTTCGAGAAGATCGGTCCTTTCTGGAAATCAAATTCCCGACGACCATCGGGAGTTTCCATAACAACGTTCGTACCGATGAGATCGGCCGGCATCAGGTCGGGAGTAAACTGGACGCGGCTGAATTGCAGGTGCAAGGCATCGGCCAGAGTGCGGACCAGCAATGTTTTACCAAGGCCGGGAACGCCTTCCAGTAGAACATGGCCTCCTGCGATGAGAGCCATGATTGTTCCTTCGACGATCTCTTCATGGCCGACGATCACCTTGGATACTTCCCGCATCAACTTACTGAAGTCTTTGCGGAAGTCTTCCAGGTTTTGTTGGACTTCATCGGAAGGGGGACTCGTAGAAGAAGTCGATTCACTCATTATGTATTGCTCCAGAGGAAAGGAGTAGTTTGCTCGATGTTGCTGTCCGTTTCTACCAGGTTCGAAAGACGTACTCTTCAGCTTATCCCAAGAAGAGGACTGTTCGATAGGGAGGCAGAATTACGGGCTGGCAAGCGGGAAGAATTTTAGAACGATTATTGATTAATGGTTCCTGCAACTAACCGACTGCCATGTGGAGAGGACCAAACGAAGGGGCCTCTCCGGGTGAGTGAATGTGATGAGCAGAAGTGATATTGCGTTCCCTCGATATGGAAAAATAACGAGAGAATATTGAACTTGATGACCGACTTCGTGTTGATGAAGGCGAAACCGATGAATTTCAAGTCGCCTCTTTTATGTCGAATGAATGAAGGAGAGTCAATGTCACTCGATTTGATGTTTGCTACTTTTTGTGGAAGTTGTTTTAAAATTAGCAATCCCCAGTGGACAATTCCCGGGTACAATCAGAGAATGGTTTTCGGCAGTCTTTGTCTCTGTGCATTTTCCGGTGTGAAACCGTCGCCGTAACTGAAGTTAGCGAAGCTGGTTTGGGAAAATACAGGACACTATCTATCTGTGAAAATAGACTTCAGTAAATGCGAAATTGCAATCGTTTCTTTGGTCTGTTCACTAAATCGGCTGCCATCGCATACACTCGTTGAAAGTTTGTAGGTAATCAATTCTGTTCAGTCGTTGGGGGCCACACCTGTCCGAAGGAAGTTCTTAAATGTTTCACTTCGGGCTGCCGGTTTTCTCGAACGAAAGCGGACTAAAACGCATCAAATAACTATATGAATAGAGAACGGCCCAATATTGCCTCGGGGCCTGTTTTGATTGACGCTCAAAAGAATTACATCCTCCAACGAGACTCATTGAATATCGAAAAGGACGGAATCCTGATGCCCGTTTTGAATCGCCTGATTCGTGTGACGCCTCTTCGCTTCTCTTGCTCCCAACTTACCGCAATCGTGTTTTCGACAGCCTTGTTCCTGTCGCTGACTTCCTGTGGTGTTCCTGCCCGCTCTTTCTTGATAGCTGAGGAACCTCCTGTAGAAGAGCTTTCCGAGGAGGAGCAACGCCAGAACCTGATCATGGAGCGGTATCTGTCCATCCTGGAACGGAACCCGCAGCAGGGAACCGCCTTCAGTCGCATCTACTCGATGTACGTCGAGCAAGGGAGGTTGGACGAATTTGTCGAATCGTATCAGGACAAAGTTGAACAGAATCCGGAGGATGGCGCCGCCTGGAAAGTCCTCGGGCTGATCGAGTCGCAGCGTGGGCAGGAAGCAGAAGCGAGTAAAGCCTACGAGAAGGCGGAAGAGTTGCGACCGGAGGATGCCTCTGCCTCGTACTACCTGGGCCAGTCGTTACTGTTGCAGGGACAACAAGCCGCCGCCGTCGAGGCGTTCGAGCGGGCGATCAAGCGAAACCCGCCCGCGAATGAGTTGCTGGAGGTTTATCAGTCGCTGGGAAAAGTTTATCAGCGGATGCAGGAGACCGAAAAGGCACTCGAAGTTTGGAAGCGTTTGGATGAAGAATTCCCCAACAGTCAACGTGTGCAGGAACAGATTGCGATTACGCTTGTGGAGGAATCGGAGTTTGAGGAAGCCCTGAAACGTTATCAGCAGATGGAAAAAGAGACGACCGACGATTACCGGAAAGTCACTTACGGGATCAAAGTCGCGGAAATGCAGCTTAAGCTGGCTCAGCGCGAAGAAGCATTGGCACAGTTTGAAACTTTAATGAACAATCTAAACCCGAGCAGTTGGTTGTATCGCCAGGTTCGGGACCGGATTGAAAACATTTTTCTGCGCAATAGCGATCAAGCTGGCTTGGCCGCTTACTACGAACAATGGTTGGAGAAAAATCCGCGCGATATTGATGCGATGGCCCGTTTAAGTCAGGTTCACTTTCAGCAGGATCGGGAAGAAGACTCGGAGAAGATGTTGCGGAAAGCGATTGAACTCGCCCCGTCTGATACCGATTTACGGAATCGGCTGATTTCACAATTGATTCAGTCGCGCGAAAATGAGGCGGCGATTGCCGAATATAAGAAACTGAACGAAATTGAACCCAATAATCCCGAAACCATTCGTGACTGGGGATTTCTGATTGTTCTTGATCGTTCTCAAAAGAAAGCCGAACGACAGGCAGCGGCGACCGCCGTGTGGGAGCAGATACTGAAGGAACGGAGCGACGATCCTGTGATTGTTTCTCAGGTCGCCGACTGGCACCGTGAAGCCGAAATGGAAGACAAAGCAATCGCGCTCTATAAAAAAGCGATTGAGCTTGCTCCTGAAAATGTGCAGTACCGGGAATACCTGGGCGAATACTATCATCAGCTTGAGCGGAAAGAAGAGGCACTGGCGACCTGGAAGGAACTGGTCGCGGGGGAGAACCGAACGACACGAAACCTGATTCGACTGGCGGAAGTTCTGCGTGGCTTCGGTTATCAGGAGGAAGGGTTGGCCTATATGGAGGAGGCCTGTCAGGACGATGTGGAATACGCTGACCGATTGAACTATTCCCGTATGCTGATGGAAGACGAACAGGCCGAGCCAGCGCTGGCTCAACTGGATCTCGCTTTGCCTCTGGCCGAGAACGACGAAGAACGGCATAACATTCTCCGAGAACGAATTCGCGTTTTTCAAGTTGCCGAAACGTTGGTCGAAAAAAGAACTCAGCTGCAGAAAGAACTGGAAGACGAAGCGAATCAGACGTCAGAAAAATGGACTCGGCTTGCGTTGTACTATGAGGCAGAGGGCAATGCGGATGAATCCTACAATGCGGTGCGTGAGGCATTGAAATATGACGACCTGAAATTACCGACGTTGGTCTCGGCAGCACGTATCGCCGAGACGGTGGGTGACTTGGGCGGGGCAGTGACGATCCAGGAGCGAATGCTCACTCTCGACCGAAAATCTCGTCCCGATTATCTGCGTCAGCTCTCTCAACTGGAATTGCAACTGGGCCACCCGGAGAAAGCGATTGACTATGCACAACAATTGATCGCTGCCTCACCGGGATCGGTAGAGGGGTATCTGTTCTACGCGAATCTCTGTTTTGAGTTGGGACGCGAGGACGAAGGGTTCAAAACGCTCCGAAAAGCGGTTCGGCTGAATCCAAATGATCAGGAAACCTTATTTGCTCTCGCCGGTGCACTAAGCAGGCATTATCGATCTGAAGACGCGATTGAACTGTACTGGAACGCTTTCGATAAGGCGGATGATCTGGATACACAGATTCAAGTGATGGGGCAATTGACCTCGCTTTATCAACGTATGGGCAAATTTGAAGAGTTGGTGGAACGGGTTAAATCGAAACAGCAGTCACAGGAGGGGCAGCGAGAAATCAATATGGTGCTCGCGTTCGCCTATAAAAGCGTCAACGATTTTCAAAATGCTCGCGAAATTCTGGAAGGACTCCTCGAGGCCGAGACACCGGATCCACGCATTCTGGAAGAGTTGGTCGATATCGCGGAGTCGGCCAATGAAATGGAGTTGGCGATTCGGTACATGACCCAGTTAAAGGAAGTCGTTCCCAGTGAACGGAACGAATTCCGATTGCTGCAAATGCAGCTCAAAAATGGGGATATCGAACAGCTCGATCTAATCCTGACGCAGTTGACTGTCGGTAATCCTGATCTCGATGAGATTCATCAAATGATCGATTCGTTGATCGAGCGAAAGGATTTCAACGCAGCGTTGGAAGTGACTCGAAAAATGCGGCCCTCGCATAAGGCTGATTGGGAACTGCAATTGAAAGAAATTCTCCTGTTACTGGCACTCGACCAGACGGGAGAAGCTCAGGAATTGGTCAGCGACTTTGTTGAACTTGACTTGCCCGACATGGAATATTCTCAAGGGACAGCGAAGCAGATCGAACAGCGGAAGAAGACTTACCAGCAACGGGGGATTTCTGAAGAATTCCGGGACTACACTGTTTATCAGCGGCTCAATCGTTTGATGCAGCAGCCGAGTGCGATCGAGGCGTTGGTCCAAGCCTGGAAACAGAATCAGAATTCAAGTAATTATGCTTTGGGAATGTCGGTAATGTTTACTCGCTCATCCGGGGGCGTTTCACGACTGTTTGATAACAACTTTCAAACCTATGGCAACGCGAGGGTTCTGGCGATTCAATGGTTGGCTGCCGCCTATGATGCCGAAAAGCGTGACGAACTTCTCAGTAAGTTCGAGAAGAAATGGGAATCAGAACCGAATAATTTTCAGGCAATCTGGAACCGGCTCTGTCTGGTCACCCTTCAAGAAGACAATACGGCCGCGTTGAAGTTCGCCGCACAATACATTGATCGCCCGGAAATCGAGTTCGCTCAATTCTGCGTTTCCAAGCTCCATGAAATGTCGCCGATCATCAATAACAATCGCCGTATAAGCTATACAGCGTTAGGAAACACTTCCCAGATTCAGACTAGTGAAGTCTCTTTTAAGCCTGTCTTGACCGATGCACAGCTTGATCTTCTCGTTAAATCCTATGAACGACTGATGAAGGAACAAAAAGGGGCGAGTGTCCATTACCAGCAGCAGCTGATCGCTCAGCTGAAGAAACATGACCGGGAAGAGCAGGCTGATGAGATTTATCAGGAGATGTATGCCTCTGTAAACACTCCTCAGGAGATCCAGTCACTCCTGAGCATAGAGATTCAGAATCAGAAATATGATAAATCGCTCGAATTAATGGAGCGGTTGGTCGAAGGCTTAAAGCAGAATAAAAAAGATCAATCCTGGCAGCGGTATTACGACTCTCTCGGACAATTTTTTCCTCAACTTATGCTTACGCTGAAGACTGAAAAGAAGATGGATGAGTTCCATCAGCTCTTTGAAATTGCATTGGATCTTTATAGCGATTCTTCTGGTCAGCCAAATCAACAGGCTCACAATCCGTTTAGAATGCCTATTAGTCAAGTCGGTTCGATGAGCCAGACCCAGTCTGTTGCCGTGATGATTCAAATGAATCAATTTGAGCATCGGGAGATCAAATATCCCATTGCAAATGAGATACTTCCCTATGCCCCTATTCAAGCATTCTACAATTTCTTCTTTCAATGTAGTTCTGAACCAGAACAGGTCGAAAAACTGATCGCAACGGTTGAGAAGAAAATGGCTGCCGCTGCTCCGGAGCAGCAGGTGTACTATCGCCTGGTCGCCTCTTCTTTCCAGTGGTGGAACAATAAACCGGAAAGTGCACTGGACGAACTTCTGGCCGCGATAGAGCAAATGCCAGAAGTCAGCTACGAGATGCGTGAGCAGCTTGCTCAACTTTATATCAGCGAAAACGAATTCGAAACCGCTCTGCAATGGCTGGATAAAAGCGAGCCGGACAATATCAAGGACTTGCAGAAAAGAGAGCTCGCCGCACTGGATATCGCTATTTCAGGCGGAATCGAAGAACGCGCCCGGGTGGCAGCAGAACGCCTGAGTTCCATGCGTCTCGATTTTAATACCCAACTGGAACTGTCCAGAAAGATGAAGACATTGGGTATGGAGGAACTGGCGGCAGTGACATTGAAACGATCTCGCCAGCAGGCGGGTAGTAATTCGAACAATCTTTTTCAGTTGATGACTCGGTACCAGACTCATAATCCGGAAATCGCTTCTGAAATTGCCATGCAAATCCTGCAGAATACGACTTTGGGTAACCAGCGTAATTCCAATCAAGATGTCTACCGACAACAGGCGGTGCGGATTTTGCAATCGCAGAATCGTCTGGCTCCTCTCATTGAGGAAACAGAAGAGAAATTGAAAGCTTCTCCCAAGTCGATTGAGATTATGGAACATTTACAGGTTTATCTGGAAGCCTCTGGAAAACGGCAACGGTCGGCGGAGATTGAAGAACAGATATTGAAGCTTAAACCATTAACGAAAGAAGAACTGGTCGAGCGCGCCGAACGCGCGGCTAACGCCGGGCAATACAATCAGAGCATCAAACTATTCGAACAGGTATTCAAAGAATCACCGGAAATAATCGGTCACCGGTTTTACAGCATGGGACGAGCATTCCGTGAAGCGAACCAACTCCAAGAACTGGTTGATTTGTTAGAGGGAGTGGAACTCAAAAGCAAGATTCATTCTAACGATATCTCCAACTTGATGCAGCAATTTCGTCCTCGGAATAATACCGAAGGTGATGCCGCCGCAAAGCAGGCTGTGCGGCTCATAGCGATCTTCTGGGATTCACTTAAAAACGAACGTCTCACATTGTTGAACTCACTCGCAAGCATTCAGCAGAAGGAAGAGTTCTGGCAGAACAAACAATTGAAGAAGTACCTGCAAGAAGCGTTTCTGCCCAATGATGTCACGACGGTTCGGCAGAATACCAATTACGAGTTACAGCAAATCCACCTTCAAAATTATGATAAAGAGGGCAAAACGACTTCTTTATACAGTCATTTGCTCAACTCGTTCGAAGATAAAAAAGAGATGCTGGCGTTCCGTGACAAGGTGGCCGAAAAGGTTGGAGAAAATGACTTCTGGATTAACGGAAAGCTTGTACTTTGCCTGCTCGATGTCAAACTTGGTCGGACAGAGGATGCCAAAAAAGACCTGGATGAAATTAAAGAATCCAGCGTAAGCTTACCAGATCACATCAAGCGGTTTGTCGCTCAGGTGCTGGAGGAATCCCCAGAATTAAGAGACGATGCGATCTCCATTTACGAAGAACTCGTCGCCAATCCTACTGGAAACAACAATAGCGACTTCCGGTATCGACCCGAAAACCGCTTGCTGCATCTGTATCTGGAGAACGGTCAGAAATCGAAAGGGGTTCAGTTGCTGGTGAAAGAGCTGAATCGGCCAATGGATCACTCTTCCAATGCAGATTATCAAACCTCGCGTGAGATAAGTCGATTGCAGGAGATCGCCAATCAGTTTGAAGAGCTGGATATGAAGTTCGAGGCCTATGTCCTCAATCAACGTATGCTGATGAATACATCCAAGCTGGAGCGGGCGAGCCGCTATCTGGGTTCCACGTTTGTCAATCGTTTGCAGGAAAAACAAGCGAAATTGCTTTTGACAATGGAGAGCGAACAAGTACAAAAATCGCTTGAAAGTGACTATATTTTGGCGCTCGCTGGTCAGAGAAAGTCAGACTTTCCCTTTCTCGTGGAACAGATTCTGGCTACCAATCTCGATGAGTCCGGTGATATGGAACTCAGCAATCCTTTTCTGGATCAGCTGACGGAGTCTTTGGATCCGAAGTCAGATTCAAAATCGATGAACATCCAGGGGATAAAGGAAAAAGCAACTCGAAAAGACCGCATTGCCGCCACACGGAAAGTTCTGGAGATCTTCAATGAATATTTGAAGACAAATGAACTAGAGCAGCCCGAAGAACCGACCTGGTTACTCGCCCGGTTGCTGTTGCAGACGCTCGATCCGAAATTCTCGGTTAAAACTGCCGATCTTGAGATTCTTCAAAACTACCTCGCCGCGATCTCCGTTTCGGACAAGAAACCGGGATTGGAAAATACGTCGGATGAAAATATAGAATCGAAGAAAAGCGACGAAGAGACTGTATCGGAAAGATCGATCAATCTGAGAACTGACCAGAAAAAGCAAGTCATATTCTCCTGTTGGGTTTTGGCGGAAGCACTCTGGAAAGACGAGACCTCTTTGGAGCAGGGGGATGCCCTGTCCGAGTCGGCGCTGAATAATATTCGCAAGATGATATCACTCTCCGGTGAGAACAGTATAAGCGAAACTGATCGCGAGGCATGGTTGATGAGCCTCCTTCGATCCCGTGGGGCCGAATACCTTCGTCGTGGAAATAAGGAAGCGGCGGAAAAAGATTGGCGTGAAGTTCTCGATCTGCTGATATCCGCTTCAATGAAACTCAGAAGCAACGTTCTGGAAGTGCTAATCAATCCAAGGTCAGCTATTCCCACTGTCGCCTCTTCGCCGAAACTGATTGCTAAATCACAATCGATTCAGATCGGCAGTCAGAATAAAACAGAGAAAGAGGAGAAGGCAGAAGGGAAATCCGAGAAGAAAAATACTCCAAAACCATTAGAGTATGATCGTTTTGAAAAAGTGTTCTCTTTGGCGTTACTGATGGCGCGGGAAGGCATGCCCGAGCTTTCGTTGGAAGCCGTGGGCAAAGCAATCGATAATGGGATTCCCCTGTATAAGGGAGATGCAATCGTCTACTACGGAAATACAAATTGGAGCAGGATTGAACGGCTAACTTTGATGACCGAAGGAGTTCTGTACGACAAGCTTGTCGAATTGGAAGGACTCTGGCGAGAACAGGGTGTTCCGTTGGCGGATATTTATCGACTGTATCTCAGCATCATCTTTCCTGCTTCAGAACCTGAGGAAATGTATGTTTGCCATCAACTTCCGATACAGTTGCCCAGTTCCAATACGGCCATGTCGGGCAAGAACCCGCACTTGGTCTTTCCTTCATTCCAATACGATAATGAGGATTCCAATAACCAGGAGAAGTCGGGATCCGCACAAGATGCTCACGCTGAAGTATCCCATGACGCAGAAACTCATACTGGAAATGGTTGGTCGAAAGTCCATGGAAAAGAATATGACGCTCGCAGCCTGATGCAACGAACGCTGTTGTTGTCCGTAGAAATGGATAGTACAGAACAATTTAAGGAAGTTCTCAACGAGAAACTATCGGTCGAATCTCAGGAGCTAGCTATACGGACAATCTTGCTTGAGTTAGCGACTGTACAGGACCAGTTTGAGCAGGTGGGTCAACAGCTCGATCTGATTACGCCTCTTCTGGAAGAGAAGCTTTCGACTAAAGACGTTCGCAAACTTTGTTCGGTTCTCGTTCCCTTGATTCAAGCATCGAAAGAAGTTGACAAGGTCATTCCCATTTATGAAGCGGCGATTGACAGTCTGGAAACACAACATTCTCCCGAACCGGCTTCCAGTGCGTTAGAGATTCTGGGCAACTATTACATTGAGCAAAATGAGCTACCTAAGCTGCTTGAGGCCTTCAGTAAACTGATGAAGCATCAGCAAAACGTCCGGCAGGGGACGGTGAACTCCCAGTTCGGAATCCAGACTTATTCTCTCAGTTCCGGGGTGGCGCGGATGTTTGCCACCATCTTAAAGCACACCGACATCGACACCAGCATGGAATACCTGGCTGTTCTGTACGATGCCGGGAATGGTCGCGTGTCGGGCCTGCGGGAAACATTAACGCGTCTGTATTATAAGTTGAAGCAGCTTTCACCTGAGGAACGTTACCCGCTTCTTCACGACTGGGTGTTTGTCGACGGGAAACCGAACGCCGATCTTCGACACTTTTCAGAATTTATGCCAGCCGATTTCCCGCCCGGGCGATTCATGAAAGTGACCACCGATGATTCTGATCACGAGATCACGGTGACTCACAACACGTCTAATGTGTTTGATACGACGCAGTTACTTTGGGAGTCGGCCCTGGAAATTGGAAAAGACCAGGAATTGCTGGCTGAGTTTCAGGCGCTGAGTAATAACCATCGCGAGATCAACTTTCAAAACTATCTTCTCGGTCTCTACCAGAATCCACAAAGTAAGCAAGTCTATTTTGAGACTTTGCGAACAGAGATGCAGGAGCAACTGCTTAATCAACGTAACCTGTTGACTCCCGAAATGATGGCGATTGCCATGGATGCTCTGGTTCAATCCGAACTGCATGAAGAGGCCAAAGAATTGATCGACGTATTTCGCGTCGCCAGCAGCCGACCCAGCGCAGCAAACCGTGAAAACCTGGTGCGCTCCAACGCGTTTCAATGGGAACATGCGAAACTGAAGCAACCTGCTTACCAGCATTCCACCGAAACGGCATTGCCCTATTGGGTATCGACGACTCAATTTCATTTTGCCCCCAGTTTGGAAGGGGCCTTTGACGCTGCGTTCTATGGCCAGAATGAATACATCAAACACGAAGCGAGTTCTGGTGACAGCTTCATCTTCTTCAAATATCCACTGACAGGCGATTTCGAATTCTCTATGGAGACGTTGAATGATCGTTGGTCGGAAGGACACTTCGCTTATGGCGGATTGACCTATCAACTCGAACTCGGAAGCTCGGGTGAGATTTGGGGGATGGGACGTCAAGGAGGAGCTATCCTGAGCACGAATACGTTGGAGCGTGCTGTCTTCAACGAATTCAAACTGAAAGTCACGGCGGATAACGTCAAGATGTTTATGAATGACGAAGAGTTTTCGAACGAAGATCATCCGTCTCAGACCAGTCCGTGGATTGGTCTGTTCAGCGAAGATGCTGTCCGCAGTTATTTTCGGAATCTGAAACTGACGGGAGATATCACCATACCTGATCAGGTCGACCTGGTCGGGCCGTCCGGAATGCGGGGATGGGTTGGATCCTGGTTACAGGAAGAAGTCGAAAACGTAGTTCCCGACTATCCCGATGCCCGCGAATCGAATCGTTTGATTCCGGATGAAATCTGGGTAAATCAAAATGGCGTTCTTACTGGAAAACAGAGTTCGACGAAGATCTCTCATGCGACGATGCAAAGTTATCTCTACTACCACCGCCCGTTGCTTGATAAAGATGTTGTTACGTATGAATTCTTCTACGAGAAAGGGAAGATTGACGCTCATCCCGCCCTGGGGCGAATGGCATTTCTGATAGAACCCGATGAAGTTCGTCTCCATTGGATCATTCAGGAAAACGAGACACATTGGTCTGGTCTGGAATACGACAACAGTGCCGCCCTGAAAGAAGGGGAACAACTGACGGACAAGATTCCTCTCAAAGAGGGCGAATGGAATCAGCTTCGATTTGAATTGAACGAGGGGAAAATTCGTCTCACTTTGAACCACGAGCCCATCGTCGAAATCGTGAATGAACAAGAGGGCATTCCGCATTTCGGTTTCTTCCATTACAAGAATCTGACCGAACTGAAGGCGAGAAACATCGTGCTGACCGGTGATTGGCCCGAGTCGCTGACGGCGGAAGAAGTTCTGAAGATGATGACCACCTATGGATCGAAACTCGCTTCTCCCGACGATGCGGCTCAGCAGGCAACTCCTGTGGCTTCGCTGATTCCAGAGGAGATTATCTTTGATCACGTTGAAGATATTCTGAACCAGTCGCGGCAACGAGATCCGGAGGCAGCTTATCTGTTCCTTAAGAAGTGGGTCGTTCCCAATGTCGAGCATGACACCTTCCGACTTTATCCAGCAGTGGTAGGAATGAAGAGGGGCAAAGAAACGTCCAGCACGGAAGAGGTAAACTCAGTTCGCTATCTGGACGCTCCTGTATTTGATTTGATCGAGCAGGCGGAGCTTACAGGCAAACTGAACGAACTGATTAACGAAGCGAACTCGTTGACGATGGAAACCCCCAATCAGAAAATCAGCCAAACCGGTTTTCTGATTCTGTCAGAACTTTCCCGAGACAATGCCGAAGCGATCGATAAGCTGTTACCACAGTTTCTAACTGAACTTGACGCTCTGACAGATCCGGAGTTCTTCTGGAATCAGTGGCCCGGAGTGGTCGTTTATAAAGCCCTGAAAGAGCAGGGGACTTATGCTCCCGAGTTAGAACAACTTGCCAAAGCGATCGAAGCCGTCGGTTCTCCCAGCGGTCATAACGAATTCTCTGTCATGCGCGACCCGGTTCGCTGGAACGAAGCGTGGGACCATGTCACAAGCGAAGATGCTTCGGCAGAAGAAACGTCTGCAGAAGAAGCGGAAGCCGTCTCAGAACAAAAATAGCTCCCTGGCGGATTATCGCGATTAACCCAACGTCGCCACTTCCGTCTGCACCGGGCCGCCGGTGACATGAACGTTGTTATCGTGGTCGATATAGACATTCACCTCGCTGCGAATCCCGAACTCGGGGAGATAGATCCCGGGTTCGATGGAGAAGCAGGTGCCGGGTAGGAGGTGCCGTTCTTCGTGGGTTTCCAGGTCGTCCATGTTAGCCCCATTGCCGTGGGTTTCTTGGCCAATGCTATGGCCCGTGCGGTGAATGAAGTACTCACCGTAACCGGCCTCGTTGATGACGTCGCGTGTCCAGCGGTCGACCTGCCAGCCCTGAACCGGTTTGCCCGCTTTGCAGTGAGCTTTGATCTCGCTAATCGCCTTGTCTCGCGCTGCGGCGACAATTTTGAAAACATCATTGTACTGCTGCGGAGCTGTCGGACCGACATAGGCGACGCGGGTCAGGTCGCTGTAGACTCCTTTGGGTTTATCCATCTTGGCCCACAGGTCGAGTAACACGAACGAGTCTTTTCCGATCAGTGTTTGCGTTCCCTGTCCTGTTTCGTAATGCGGGTTCCCGCTGTTTTCATTGACGGCGACGATCGGAGGGTGATAGGTCGTCATGCCATTCTTCGCGAAGTGATCCATAATCAGATCGCTGACTTCCTGTTCCTCCACATGTTCGCCACTCTTCGCCACACTGTGAATGAAGTCCCACGCCAGATCGAAAGCTGCTGTTGTGTGTTTCTCCGCCTCCAGGTGGAGTTGCCACTCCTCTTCGCTCCAACTCGCTTCAAACATCTGGATCAGGTCGCCTGAAGAGATGACATCCAGAACGTACCGGCGTATGAGCTCAATCGTCCCGGCATCCACGCGTGCGACATAGGGATTAGATGCCAGTGGAGCGTATTCCATGGCGACCTGATCGACATTGCTGAGGATGGCTTCCAAGTGCTGTTCCAGTTCTTGCCAGGCGAGGTAGACTTTTTTGTCGCCGGGTAAATGATCGAGCACGCCCGATTCAATCCGATGGACCAGTTTGATCGGTTCGCCAGTTTGCGGAATGAAGTAGAAAAACCGTCGAGAGCTGACTTCCTTTTCTGACAGTCCCAACACCCGCCGGGCGAGAACGTTGCTTCCACGGAAATCGTACAGCAGCCATCCCGAAACGTTCTGATCGGCAAGGGCCTGTTGAATCTGTTGGAGGTCAAACATGGTTAGTTCCTGTTTGGGGTCTTACTTATTCGTGAAATGTTTGCGTCATCATAAAAAGAAGCGACCCCGGAAGGTCGCTTCTGAATTTCAATAACGATTTTCTCCGTTACCCTGCGGGTGGTGGGGGAGGAGGCGTCGCTCCGCTGGCGAAGTAAGCGGCCAGAGCGGGGACCTCTCCAGCAGGTTTCCAGGCGTCCATTCCGGCGGACCAGACGTTGGTTGATTTATTGATGTTACCCGCCTGAATGGCACCAGCCAGATTTTCGAGACCGACAGGACCTTGCTGTTTACCATCCATATAAATATGCCATTGAGCGATGGGGGGAGGAGGAGGCGCCATGCCGAATCCACCATTTCCCCCGAGGGCCGGTTGCTGTGCCATACGGTTGGCCATGGCGAAGCCCATACCGAGACCCATGCCTTCAGCCGCTCCACCACCAGATGGGTTGTCGGCTGCGGCCATCATTGCTTTGCCCATCTGGAATTGCTGGTATTGATTCATATCGCCGATGACGCCCATGCTGGAACGGGTATCGAGAGCCTTTTCGACTTCTTCCGGCAGAGAGATATTCACGATGATTAACTGCGGAAGCGCCAGTCCGTATTCATCGTCAATTTGCTCGGCCACATGCTGCCGTAACGTATCGGATAGAGCCCGGTAGTTCGAAGCCAGGTCCAGAGCGGCAATTTGCTGTTTACCGAGCATGTCGGCCATGGACGAGACGATCATCGAACGGATCAGCTCCGTGATTTCGTCGGTCTGGAGTTCCTGATCAGTTCCAACCAGTTCCTGTAGCAACGCTTTGGGATCGGTCGCTTTGAGGGAGTACGTTCCGAAGGCACGCAGTCGGATTGGACCGAAATCGGGGTCCCGCAGCATAATCGGGTTGGGGGTGCCCCATTTCAGGTCAGTCACCTGGCGAGTGCTGACAAAGTAGACCTCGGAGCGGAAAGGGCTGTTAAAGCCGTATTTCCAACCTTGCAAGGTGCTCAAAATCGGCAGGTTATCGGCGGTCAGCGTGTAACTGCCCGGTTCGAAGATGTCCGCGATCTGTCCGCGATGCACGAATACGGCCTTCTGGCCGGGGCGGACGATCAGCTGGGCGCCGTTCTTGATTTCGTTGTGATAACGGGGAAACCGCCAGACAAGCGTGTGCCGAGAGTCATCGAGCCACTCGATGATATCAATCAATTCATTGGTGAGCTTTTCAAACAATCCCATCGGGCAGGCTCCTTTCGCAACATATTAGGTGTGCAACTGGCTGAAACGGGAAGCCATCTCAATTTCGAATCAGATTATTCTGGCTGCAGTGAAAATGGCGGACTCAGAAGTAATCGTCATAAAAGAGTGAGGCTGCTTCGAGGTGAGAAAAAAATCTCGAATTCCGGATCTGGACTCAATCTTCTCTACATGAGTAACGAATGATGATCAGAAACAGATCACCGAAAAATGGCAACTTATCGAGGATAACTTCTTTCAAGACAGACAGATAGTGAAAAAAGGCCTTCCAGAGGTGGATGTATGTCAATCGGACGTCGTCAAGTAGACGGGATGGAGGGGGCGTACGGACAGGATCCGTCGAAAACGCCATTTACAGGAGAATCAACGCTCGAAATTCGTGCCATTCTCTTCTAAAATGAATGAACCTCGAAGCCGGAACCCCCTCTCTAAATAATATTCCGCACAACTGCACTTGGGGTCTGTACCTTTCCCGGTCGATGGAGAGTAACGGACGGTGCAATTGATCGCGTCTGAGAAACTCCTATTCCGGCTTTCTGCTGATTCGATTTTTTCATCAATCTCGTTCCGTCGTCGTCGACGATGGTTCAGGCTGTGACCACCTTGACGCGATGATTATCTGCGGGTGGACCCAAACTGACTTCGGGCAGCTTGATCAATACATTTAGATTCTATATTCGTGAGGATAGTTACGTGGCATCAGTTAAACCGGAAACCGAATTAAAAACTACCAACGGTGCCGAAATCCTGGTCGAGGCTTTGAAACATCAGGGGGTGAAGCTGGTCTTTGCTTATCCCGGAGGTGCCAGCATGCCTTTACACCAGGCATTACGCAAAGCCCGCGAGGAAATTCGGACCATTCTTCCCCGACATGAACAGGGAGGAGGATTCGCCGCTCAGGGAGTTTCCCGAACCAGCGACGAAGTTGGTGTCTGCATGGCGACGAGTGGCCCCGGAGCGACCAACCTGGTCACCACGTTGGCCGATGCCAAGCTCGACAGTATTCCGATGGTGGCCATTACTGGACAGGTGCCGCAATCGGTTATCGGTACAGATGCGTTCCAGGAAACTCCCATTGTGGAAGTCAGCCGGGCGATCACCAAACACCATTTCATGATCACCAAAATCGAAGACGTCGCCCGCATCGTGAAGGAAGCGTTCTACATCGCGAAAACGGGCCGACCCGGCCCCGTCTTGATCGACGTTCCTAAAGACATTCAGCTCGGCACGATCACGGGGGAAATCGATTACGATCCTCCCATGTACCTTCCCGGTTACCGTCCCGAACTGCGTAAAACAGCTCCCGAGCAACTGAAACAAATTCTTGCGGCCGTGAAACGATCCCGCAAACCGATTCTGTATGTTGGTGGTGGCTGTGTGGCGTCTGGTGCGGCGGAAGAACTGAAAAAATTCGCCCTTAAAACCAAAATCCCTGTGACCACAACCGTCATGGGACTGGGCGTTTTTCCTGGTGACCATCCACAGAGCCTCGACATGCTTGGTATGCACGGAGCGGCCTACGCCAACTATGCGATCAACGATGCGGACTTGCTGCTCGCTTTGGGTGTTCGTTTCGACGACCGCGTGACGGGCAAACTGGAAGAGTTCGCCAAACATGGAAAAATCATCCACGTCGACATCGACCCTTCCGAGCTTAACAAAAACAAAGAAGCTCACATTCCCATCATCGCCGATGTGAAAGAAGTCCTGCAGGGACTGAACGCGATGATCACTGACGACGATCTGCCCGAAATTTCCGAGTGGACGGAGCAGACCAACAAGTGGAAAGAACAGTATCCTTATAAGTACGAGGATATGGGCGATGTGATTCAACAGCAGTACGCGATTGAAGAACTTTGCCGCCAGACGATCGAACGAAATCCCTACGTGGCCGTGGGAGTGGGACAGCACCAGATGTGGGCCGCCCAGTACTACAAGTTCCGCACACCGAATCACTGGCTAAGTAGTTCTGGCTTGGGCACGATGGGCTTCGGTCTTCCGGCTGCTATGGGTGTGCAGGCTGCGCATCCGGGCGAACTGGTCATCGACATCGATGGGGACGGTTCCTTCCTGATGAACGTTCAGGAATTGGCGACGCTGCATTGTGAACAGTTGCCGGTTAAGATTCTTCTTCTGAACAACCAGCACCTCGGTATGGTGGTTCAATGGGAAGATCGTTTCATGGAAGGACGTCGTGCTCACACTTACCTGGGTCCAGTCGACAAACCGGAATGGCTGGGTGATGGTGATGGTAGCCACTACGCCGAGACCTACCCGAACTTCGTGCAGATTGCCGAAGGGTTTGGACTGAAATCCAAACAGGTTCGCAGCAAGAAAGAATTCCCTGCCGCCCTGAAGGAAATGATCGAGAGCGACGAACCTTATCTGCTGGACGTGATCTGCTCCTACCAGGAACAGGTTCTCCCGATGATCCCCAGCGGCGGCACCGTCAAAGACATGATCCTCGACTAAGGGGAGAGGTGTGCTCTGCCAATTTGCTGAATTAAATCAAAAACCCGTCGTGAGGCAACTCACGACGGATTTTTTTGTTGCGCGGTAAACGGACCAAGATTCGACATTCTTAAGCGTCCAAAAGATGTGCATTGAGTTCCGTTGCCTTGACGCACTGCACACTATCCTCTGAGTGTTTAGAGTTAACATGAATTCTCTATTGCAGATTCAATGAACATCATGACGAGGTATTTGTCATGCGTTCCCGACTCTTTATTTTTTCCATCCACGGGGAGGCCACCACGCCGATCCTCCGTCACGATGGTGAATAAATCCGATGGGAGCGAGGATATCAATTAAAGATCTCGGCGCGTAGAGAGAACTTCAACGGGCTGTTAGGCGTGTTATTCATGTCTCATTACAACGACTGTTTTCTTTAGAACCCCACTCACATCCACCTGCCACGCTCCTCGACTGCGGAACACATCGTATGATCAATGTGCTAGCCCGTAGACCTGTCTCTCCGCTTTTTCATGACATATATACATATTCCGACGAGTACAAACAGGTTAAGCAATGCAACTGGGTGTGTTAAAAAGGTGCCCACGAAGCCATTTGCACCTTTTTGCCCACTAGCCTGGCGCGTGGCCATAACCGTACCCGGGTCCACTCCTTCCAGGTAGCTATGCGCCACCGTTGGCTCGTCATTCTGTATGGGTGGCGTTTCTATCTCATAAACTGGCATACCGTCAGGAATGTCGATCTTACTAAAGTAGCTATCGTCGAAATCAGGACTATAGTCCATGTTTTTAATGACTATTTCATCTGTCGCGGTCGATTTTTCCTGAACAACGTTTAAATGATTAATATTGTCAACGTAACTATGCAACAATATGCGCTCTGGATAAAAAATATTTGATTCTATCTCACCCCATTCGACCACTTCGCCAACCATCGTCGGCTTATCAGAATTCTCATACTTTCTCTCATACACCTCATATCTCTCTGGTATATAGTTTTTAGTTTTATTTATAATAATTACCTCCGTGAGGATAGGCTCTACCTCTTTCGATGGCGATGCATCGTAGTATGAAAATTCTAAAGCAATCGTGTCGCTGCGATCACTATTTTTGTTATCACGAACACGGACCTGGTATGGGAACTGTAGTTTGGATTGATTTCCCTGCTCCGAGAGGGCGAGATCATATCCTCTCACGGCGGTTGATAGCTTCACACCATTCAATTGAGAGTACTTAAACATAAGCATGTAAGGAAATGAGCGAACGAAAGGTAATTGTTTGTAGTGACAAATGTTTGCGTACGTATCTTGCGCAATTGATGTTGTCAAATCGCCATCATATTGAGTCTTGAACTCCAAGCGAATTCTCCCGGCCTTGATTTTATCGAGAAGCGATTTGTCAGATTCTTTATCCAACTGTGAAGCCGTTGCGTCCGTTTCCCAATCGGACGTACTGTATACAAAGAATCTGCCTGCTTGGAAGACGCAATGAAGACGTTCAGTCGAACGGGAGGATGGAAGCATAACACCACCAGATTCGCCAAGCCGCTTGACAGCTGGCATCTTAATATTGCTTGTACGTTCATATATTACATCATATGCAATATCTGAGGAATAAAACTCTTCGTTGGCGGAAATCGCCTCGGCAAGCTCCACTTCCCAACTGCTTGCTATTACAGGCGAAACTCCTACTATAATGATAACGATCGACGTCCCTAACTTTCCCCACATGGTATACCACCTTTAGAAAACGGACTTAGCAAATTCTCAACAAGACATCCGCCGAGAGGCTATGAACACCTGGTCGCGCTGGACATTACCGTTATGCGCGTAGTGTTTTATGGATAACGAGCCTCCACATTTGTGCTAAATGCCATAGGCGAGATGTATAGGTGCAAGAAGCAGTCATAGCTGAAAATCATTATTGTAAAAAACACTCCACAGGAGGGGCCAGGTCAAACGCATGAAGTTATGCTGTGATTCCCGTTAGATAGGGTAACAGATTTTCGAAACGCCAGCTGGCTTTGAGGCGTTTCGCCCGGAGGCTTCTTTTTTCACTCTGGTCGCGTTTGACCAGCGACAACGCCAGACGCCGGAAGATCGCCGCGTTTGCCGCATCCTCTCCCTTTCGAATCCGGCTCGCATCTTCTGCCAAAGTTACATCCAGACTCCAGGGTAACTGGTTTTCAATCCGCCAGTGATCACGCACTTAACGCGCGAGCAATCGCACTTCCTGTGGCACGCAAATACAAAATGGTCCTCACACAATAAGGATATACGATAAAACAGGTAGGTCAGAAAGTTCTCTGTTTTGCCGTTCCAAAATGAGTTAATGTGGATGATTCATGGCACGACTGGGCCACGCAAGTGTTTTCACAACAAGACCATTGACCCGAGAATGGGTGTCACTTATGAGATATGTATTTGCAAATCAAATATTTCGTCTAATAACCATGTTCGTCATTTGCTGCTGTCTCTTAATGGGATGTAAGAAGATTACTAATTATGAGTCGATATATAAAGAAGATGTATTCTGCGATGGAAACTCTGTGTCTGTTGTGATTTCAAAGTCCACTGGTGCGAGAAGCGAGGATCCTCTCTCTCACAGCACTAGCGACCTTGTTTTTGAAATAAATGATTACTGGTTGTTAAATTGGTCTGTCTCAGATAATTCAGCAGATATTTGTAACCCAGAGACTCAATATTTGGGATGGAATAAAAGAGGGGATTACAATATCGAAGGAGAAACGCGAAACCAATACGCGGAAGTCGAGAATCATACCAAAGGCATTGGAATTCCTGGTTTCGCACTCACTTTCGGAAAGGAAGTGGGGATCTTGAAACAAGGACATAAGAAACATTATGCTCATCACGCCGCATCAAAAGGGTCTATTATATCAAGAACTCGAAAGTATGTGTTTTGCTGGCAGCCGGCACCGGTTATTTACACGATTCCCGACATGGAGCCGGTTGTGAAAATTCATCAAAGTGAGGCATTTGAAAAGTTTAAAGAACGGTTTCTATGGCGTTCTAACAACGTAAGTGAAATTCTTACTGACGATCTTAAATACTTGATTGTTGTACCTCGTAATGGTGTGTCAGAAGTTAACGATAGAGGATACAAGGATTCAAAAGCGTTTTGTTACGACATCAATAGTGACAAATATTTCACGTTCATGATTAATCAGCCCGGTGATTATCGAATTGAAGACGCTGGATTAATTCGTGGTGAACTACATTGGTTAGCTTACAAATTTAAAAATACTGCTATTGGGCATGAGGGCTATACATATAACATTTACAATTCCGAGTCGCAGCTTGTTGATAAATTCTCTCTCTCGTCTGATTATCTTGACAATTTATATTGGCAGCCAGAGGAACAACTGATTTGGTTTGTCAAGAACGTCACAATGGACCTTATGGAGGGTATAGGGGTTGTTGAGGCAGTTACTGTAGTGAAATTCAGTATTCGTGACGGATCAACCGAAGAAATTAGTTTACCAGTACCGGACAAGTTGTTGGTGCCAACTCAATAGGAATGTCTGGTGTTGATTCCTTATTGTTTACCATCTGCATCCAGCACACCTTACCCCAGTATCAGGGCAATCGCATGAAATTATGCTGTTATTCCCGTTAGATAGGGTAACAGATTTTCGAAACGCCAGCTGGCTTTGAGGCGTTTCGCCCGGAGGCTTCTTTTTTCACTCTGGTCGCGTTTGACCAGCGACAACGCCAGACGTCGGAAGATCGCCGCGTTTGCCGCATCCTCTCCCTTTCGAATCCGGCTCGCATCTTCTGCCAAAGTTACATCCAGACTCCAGGGTAACTGGTTTTCAATCCGCCAGTGATCACGCATGTGACGCGCGAGCAATCGCACTTTCGGTGGCAGCGAACTGATGAAGTAGAACCCATCCTGAAACCCGGTTGTGGTTCACTTGGAGCCTTTAGAATAAGGTTGGTTTTGACCCATCAGAGGGTTTCAGGACCGCTTGTATTGTAAGTTCAGTCGCTATTACCTTCTCTCGATTTTGAATAAAGGGCTTTCTGCCGATTCATCCATTCGATGCCTGACAGCCCATTAAAGATATCTTCCGTCAATGTGAGATTAGCTTCTTTCTTCAAGGTGTCGTTCAGTTCCTTGGCTAATATCCAGGACTCAAAGGAATTGAAATTGGTAGGATACGTTGTCCCCATATTAAAGCTCAGGTAACCGACGCCGATGACCAACTCTTCATCAGCGGTTTTAATAAACAATGTCCCCAACTGCCCTCCATGACCCACGGATATATAAATGTTCGAAAAATCAGAATAAGCTTCTCGTCTCATGTTGGATATTCGTAAAGCATTTTCAAAGCGTTCCAGATCGTCTTTATCACTGACCAGAATATGTATGTCCTTCTTGTTATTGAGGTTGCGAAATCCTCTTATCTCGATGGATACGATTTCCAGCCCATCAATGGGAATCGCATCCCAGTTTGCACAACACGTTTTCTCGCGGACACGTTCAAAGTCTTTCTCATCTGGTATGAGACAAGAACCGTAGGCTTTTCCAGGATGGTAATCATCGCCGTCTTGCTCACTTTCTGCAAAAAGAGTTCCGAAGAAAAGGTGATGGCATAGTAGCATGCAAGTGGTAACTAAACAGAATAAGCAGAGCTTACTGCTGGCCATTATTCTTCTCCCAGTTTTTGTCATGTCTCATCGATCCCCAAGGTGATCATTACGATTCTAGAATACGGGACCCACAGCAAAACTCAACGCAAAACTCACGGAAGACCAGTGGTTACTGATTCAGCACTGATTTCTCTCGCGAGTTCTAGGACAGATTCTCGTCGACAGATTTCGTCCATTGGTTTGCATTGTCCTATCGCGTGTATGAGATCAAATTCGGCAAGTGAGTCTAGCCCAGGTAGGCAGCAAACTCTTGCCCGGCACCGTTGATTAATTATGAGTGAACTTGAGCGAGTAGAGATCGCACTCTCTCATCACGAATCTCAATCGGACAGGTCGGCCTGCTTGTGCTCCCAGTGTAGATCCTTGCTTCCAACTGACTTTCTGTTCGATGCTGTCTCCCACAATCGGTGTGCAGTCCTCCAGTGTGAGACTGGGAAGAGGCTTTCCGTTCTCGTCTTGAACTTCAACCAGCAGGCTGCCAGCGGCCGAGGTGCTGACATTGAGGATCAACTCATCTCCTTCGAAGACCAGCGGCCTCGTCAGCAATTCACCTTTCTCAAGACCAGCGTGGACGGACACAAATCCATCTGTGCGCAATACGTGCCGTACACCGCTCTTGGCATGATAGATGGACATCTCGGTTTCGCTTGTGGGGATGACTTTTCGGGCTGCATAGTTGGAACGGTTTCCCCAGCGATCCCGGGAGAGTCCCGGACGGATGAATGCGTCTTTGAACAGTCGGCTGTAGGATGTTGAGCCTGCTCTGGTTGTCATAAACAGAATATCGGTAGAGGAACCGCGATCAGGCATGTAGCGGGTTGGAGTCGATATGTAAATATGCGGAGCGCGAAAATAGGCGTGAGTCTGGCTCGTGTAGAGGTGCTCTCCGGGTAGATTTGGTTCCATGGCGACCGGCTCGCTCCACTCCTTGAAATCAGACGAGGTAGTGCGGCTGATCGTGCGCAAGCCATTCTGGATACCATTTCCTCCCGTATGTGGATCGCGCCAGGTGCGCACATAAGCGACGTATTGGTTTTCGGCTTCCGACCAGAAGGCGACGTTTTGAGAGTCAAATGCTTTCCCCTCGGGAACCGGGATGACTGGCTTGTCGCTGCTGCGATTCCAGCGAATACCATCGGGTGATACGAAGGTAAAAAGGCCTCCAGGCAGGCCGTCGGTATATCCATATCTTTTCAACTCAGCATCTGTTGCTCCATTTTTTCGAAGCGATACTGTGTAATACTCGCTGGTCCGTTCTACTCCCGCCAGGGCTTTAAAACGTTCTTCCGGTGGGCAGTCCGGGTGCTCATCCAGAAAGGGGGCTAAGTTGTGAGTAAAGGGAGCTGCTGTCCAGATCACATTGTTCACATCACTTTTGTCTTTCATCTTGAATAGATTCAGTTCGGGTTTCGTCCATTCATGTCCGTCTCTGCTTTCAGCGTAGCGGTAGAGTTCCTGTGGCCCGCCAGTTCCTTTGCCACCATGCCTTTTTCCTGCAACCGTATAATCCGGGTCTTTGGTGCGATACCAGGCTCGGTAGAGCACCCCTTTTTTGTCGCTGTCCTTAACGACCGTCGCGTAATCACCAATCAGCGGTGATTTTGCAATAGGCATTGGCTGGGGATGATGTAACTGGAACTCCACACCTTCCATCTTGTCGACGAGTAACTGATCGACAAACAGCTCCAGTCGAGAACCAATTTCAATTCCCTTTCCGGGGGCAGGCGATTCTGCCTGCGTCACACCTGCAGACAATGCCAAATAGAGAACCATCACTTTGCTGGCGTTCACGAGTGTTCCAAGATTAAATTTCATGCTGTGCATTTTCTTCTTTCTGAATGTTTCTCTGCCGAACACCTACCGCCATTTATTAAAATCAAATTGCTCCCAATGATAGACGGTCTACGGTTCAGTTAGTTAGCTCAGCATTTAAAGAGACTCTTTTCAGTACATGAGCTTGAGTGTGTAGTTAGTATTTAGCAACTCAGAGACAGTTTCAAAGGCATAAGACAACAGAACAGATTGGCTTGTTGATAGCACTGAAGGTGATCCTAACAGGAGGACATACTCATGTCTCATCGATTCCCGCGGTAATTAGTATGATTTCAGAATACGTGTTCCCTGTTGGAACTCAAAGCAAAACTGATGGAAGACAGAGTTCATTTAGTAAAGTGATTCCGCTGGATATGAACAGGTCAATGACGACAACGAATGTCTCGTAAACACGATCTCTATGGGAGCGGAGGCGTTTGCTTAATCGGTACCCTGCCATCATTCTCTGGCCGGACAGATGTGAGTTTCCATAGGTTTTTAAGGCCAGACTCTAAGTGGAAATGGAAATGATGACGATTTTAAAGCATGATGAATTAGGTTTTGAAGCCAATTATGCTGTTCGTGAATCATCCGCCCAACAGTCGGCGATTTTCCAGCGATACATTTTTGACCGGCAGCGGTCGGAGGCAAAGCCAGATGAATTACAGTACGAGACTTGGTCTGGCGGATCACTTGTACTTGAAGTCTACCCGCCAGCTGGCGACCCATGGATTGGACATTTTCGCAGCGGTAGGAACGGTATCAATGGTGTCTTCGGAACCCCTTCCCCAGATGTTGTCTGCGTTGTTGCAGAAGGGCAAGGGTACTTGATTCCAGTTTCCCAACCAGATCAATTTATAGAGATCCAAAGCTCGCCGATGCTGCACATTTTCTCCATTCCAAGCTGCCAGCTGATCTGCTTTGGAGACTTCACTGTAATAGAAGCGTATGGTCCCAAAGGTCGTGTATGGATGACGGAGCAATTGTCTTGGGATGGCTTGGAAATAATAGAAGCTACTGAAATAGGCATTCGCGGGAATGCTTGGGATGCACCTGCTAACAAATATGTCAAATTTATCGTTGATCCCAGCGACGGAACACATGTTGGCGGGGCAAGGCCAGATCGCTATTAAGGTAAACCTGCAATTCTGGAAATCACTGATATGGACACCGTTTTATTTGAGCCCACTATGAAATCTTCAGATTGCTGAGCAGTGTGGCCGGCAAGAACCGCGTAAGCGACTCACCGCTGAAGAACAAGTGCCTCCTACATCCAAAACACATTACCCCAGCATCGACGCTATCGAGTCTTTGAAGATGACTTCAAACATGAGCCAGGCCATGAAGAGGGTGAGGGCCAGGTTGATGGATTGGCCGATGAGGTAGAGGACCAGCGGTTTGCCTCCTTCGATGAGTCCGGCCAGCTCTTTGAAGTTGGTCTCCAGGCCGATGCTGACGAACGCGAGGCAGAAGAACCAGCCGCGCAGGACGTCGCTGCTCCCTTTGTACATGCTGGTGATCAGCGTGTCGCCCGCAGGCAAAGTGGCGGCCAGGTACGAGAAGACGAGCGAAGCGCCGATGAACCCGAGTACGAATTTCGGGAAGCGGTACCAGATTTCCCAAACAGTGGGTTGAGGTCCGTCAATCGCTCCGGTTGCACTGCGAGGCTCGACTTTAATGACCCAGTAGATCGCGACGAAGAAGGCAATCACGCCAATCAGAATGTTCTGGATCATCTTAACCGTGATGGCGACTTCTTCTGCCAGGGGACCAAGCAGGGAACCGGCTGCGGCGACGGCACCGGTGGCGTCAATCGTTCCTCCCATCCAGGCGCCTCCCAGGACTTCACTCATTCCCAGCGCCTTGATGATGATGGGCATCACGAACATCATGATCGCGGTGAAGGCGAGCGAGAGGCCAATGGCAAGCGAAAGCTCTTCCTTCTTTGCCCGGCAGGCGGCGGCGGTCGCAATGGCGGCCGAGACTCCACAGACCGACATGTCGGCCGAGATCGTCATGTTCAAACTTTTGGAACTGATCTTTAAGACACGCTGCCCAATCATATAAGTCGAGACCAGCACGATGGGGGTCACGACCCAGGCGACGAAGACTCCCGGTACCCCGAGGATTAACAGTCGCTCCAGCAGGATTTTCGCACCCAGCAGAACTAGACCGGTTTTAATGTAGAACTCGGTCTTCACCCCCGGTTTCAGCCAGGCGGGGGTGCCGATGGTGTTACTGATCAATAAACCGACCAGCAAGGCCCAGAGTGGGTATTCGATGCCAGCCGCTTTGATCGATGCCTGTGACGCGAGAACGTAGGACAGAATCGCGAGTAGAAAGATCACGGGAAACGCACGCAGGAATGCGGCCCCTTTCCCATCCATGCATTGAATTCCGAGACCAAAGAGCAGGGCACTGACAAAAAAGACAACCAGGATGGCGGGTACAATGCTTGTGGGTGCATCGTCGTCTGTTTTGCCAGGACTGTAGAACGCGTCAAGTGGGGACGACTCCCATTTTTGGAGCTTCGTCAGCCACGGTTTCACCGGGTTGGGGGCGATTGATTTTTCGATCAAGACAACCTCGTCCCGTTTCGCCTGGATCGCCTCCGTGTCCGGCGTGTCGGCTTCTTTGAGTTCCCGAATCTCGGAGCGGAGCGTGTCGATCCGAGCGGACTGCTCGACCACATCGGCGGGCCGGGCGGCATACACCGCGAGAAAGCTGACCGTCAGAATGATTGCCCCCAACCAGATCGCCCACCAGTCCTCTTTACGATAGAGATCACTCCAGGAAGGCGTTCCCGCCGTGGTTACGATTTCTTCAGAGGGAGAGTCGTTAGAGGAGGGGGTTTGGCCAGAGGGTGTTTCAGACATAGGGCGGGCTTTGATTATCTGAGGGATTAAGGCAGGGGTAGATGCAGTCTGTTTGGAAAAAGTTCTGCAGCATTATTGTCGTTATTTATCAAAAAATTTCAATTAACCCGGTTTTTGAAGTGTGCATGGACGTTCAGTGTTGGCGTGGGGGCCATGTCATAGTCGGTAAAACCGGCATTTCGAGCATTTTTCACGCAGGTTACTCATTCGGAACGGACAATTCATGAAGTCGTCAGGCGATCTTTGCCGAAATGATACGAATGGCTGCGGAAGGACTTCGCGCAGTCTGTTAAGTACGCCCGAGGCTTTCGAGTTTCACTCTCTGAGTTCAATCTATGTCTGGTATATCTTCATCTGTCGGCTTGATCAGTGGAATTAACAGCGCTGATCTTGTAGACCAATTGATGAGTCTGGAACGCCTGAAGGTGGACCGGCTGGAGTCGCGCGTCACGACTTTCGAGTCGACGCAAAACGGAATTGAATTACTGGAATCGAACCTGTCTGTCTTTGAAGGCATGTTCACCAGCCTTAGTACCAAAACAACTCACGAGCAGATTAAGACTACCGTGAGCGATACTGCTCAGATGACGGTGACGACGTCCGGGTTGGATGCGATCGGCAATTATTCGCTGCAAACGCTCCAGCTGAGTGATAACGATCAATATCGATCCAAAGGGTACTCCGATCGCGATTCGAGCACGCTGGGGACAGGCAGCATCACGATTGCCTCCGATGGGTTTCTGAATGAACCAACATTGATCGAGGAATTAAACGGCGGTGCAGGCATTCGCCGGGGTAGCTTTGAAATTACCGATCGCAGTGGAGCTAAAGCGGAGATCGATATCTCCGATGCTTATACGGTTGATGAGATACTGACGGCCATCAATAGCGCCGAAGAAATTGATGTGGAAGCCTTCGCGGAAGGGGACAAGCTGGTCCTCCGCGATCGTACCGGAAGTACGACCAGTAATCTGATCGTCAAGGACTTGAAGGGAGGAGGAGCGGCTGCTGACTTGGGAATCGTGGGCTCGGTCAGTGCTGATAAAATAAGCGGATCATCCATTTTCGAACTGACGGCTGATTTCAAACTGTCCGCCTTGAACGATGGAAATGGCCTGCGGCTGGATTCAGGGACGGAGGATCTGGTCATCACGTTAACGGACGATACGGTAATCAATATTGACCTCGAAGATGTTACCAATATTCAAAGTTTCCTGAATGCAATTAATGATCATGAGGATAATGGAGGCAAAGTGCTGGCCTCGTTTGAGAACGAACGCTTCAAGCTGGAAGACCTTTCTGGCGGTGGTGGAAGCAGTAGTTTTCAGGTGGAGAATGGGGCGAATTCCGAAGTTCTCGCGCAGCTAGGACTCGATGTGACCGAGAGCGGGGGCGTCATTACCAGCCGCAAACTGACCGGTGGGATGAATTCGGTCCTGCTGCGAAATCTCAATGGGGGATCGGGAATCGGAACGTTGGGGACTCTCGACTTGACCGACCGCGCAGGGAATACGGCAACGGTCGATTTATCCAACGCTGAATCGCTCGATGAAGTATTAACTGCCATCAATGATGCTGAAACGGGTGGCGGGACCAAGCTGCAGATTCGCGCTTATGTTAATAGCGACGGAACGGGTATCACGATTGAAGATTTCTCGGGAGCGACCGATTCCAATCTGGTTGTTGCGGATTCCGGCGGAGGAACAATCGCGGCTGATTTAAATATCGCCGTCGATGCGGCAGAGACTTCCGTCGAGTCGGGAGCTTTGAATTTGCAATATGCCAACGCTGCTACCAAATTAAGTGATTTCACTCAGAACGATGCTCTCTCGACAGGCAGTATAAGGGTAACCGATGCGGCGGGCCGTGATTTCACCGTCTCTGTCAGTTCGAGCGTGACCGATATTGGTGACTTGATCGAACGTGTTGCATTGGAGCAAGGGGATATCACAGGCAGTGCCGAAGTCTTGCTTTCCAATTTAAATGGTGGGGAAGGTGCAGGAACTCTGGGTTCCATTGATGTGACCGACCGGTCGGGCAAGACGGCAACGCTCGACCTCTCCGGGGCGACTACACTGGACGACGTTATTACGGCCATCAACAACGCGCAAGACGCCGGGCTAAATGATCTTTCTCTGGAAGCACGTATTAACAGTGCGGGGACGGGGATCATTATTGAGGATAACTCGGGGGCGACGGCCAGCAATCTGGTCATTGCCGATGTGGGTGGCTCCACCCTGGCAGCGGAATTGAACATCACTGTTGATGCCGCGCAGAAATCGATTAACAGCGGCGACTTGAATCATCAGTCTGTTCGCGTTCAGCTCAACGAGTTCGGCGACGGTTTTACACTGGTTGACTACTCGGGTGGTGCGGGCGATCTGGAAGTAGAAGAAATCGATTCGGATACCGCCGAAGACCTGGGCATTCTTGGTTCAGGGACGACTGGAGGGGATGGCCGATCGCAGATTCAGGCCCGTCTTTCCACAGTTATCGAAGTGGAGGCGGATGATACACTGGACGATATTCTCGCTAAACTGGGTTCAGATACTCGTAATGCGACAGCTAATATTTTCAACAGTGGTTCGAATTTCAATCCGTTCCATTTGAATATCAGTTCCGAGAATGGTGCAGAGAACCGGCTGGTGATTAATACCTCTGGTATCGATTTCAAGTTTGATCAAACGAGTGTTGCTAAGGATGCCCGATTACGTCTGGGGGAAGAAGCGAGTACAGGATTTGTACTTTCGTCGAACGATAATACTTTCGACGACGTTGCTGGATTTCTGGACGTGACGGTAACCAAAGTCGCCACGACAGTGAGCGAAGTGACGGTGACACGAAATACCAACAGTATCAAGTCGCAGTTGCAAACGTTCGTCAGCGCGTTTAACTCTCTCGTGGATACGACGAATCAACTGACCAAGTTCGATATTGAAGAAAACTCAAAAGGGATTTTACAGGGAAGTGGCCTGGTGCTGCGAATTCGTCAGCGAATGGATTCCCTGATCAGCAAAACCTTTGGTTCTAATACAGCGGTCAAAGACCTGTCCCAACTGGGAATTACCTTTACGGAAGGTGGGAAGGTTGCTTTTGATGCTGCCAAGTTCGATTCCATCATCGCTTCCAATCCGGATGATGTTCGAGACTTCTTCCTGAATGAAACCAGAGGGTTTGCGAAATCGGGAACGAGCGTGGTTGAGTCAGTAACGGGAGATCAGGGAGCCGCCACTCTGGAAAAAGAGGCGCTTCAAAATTCAATCGACGACCTGAATACTCGAATCGAACAACTCGACGAAATTCTCGCGGTTCGTAAACAGCGTTTGCTGATCCAGTTCGTCAACATGGAGAACATTCTGGGCGATCTCCAGTCGCAACAACAGACGTTAACCCAGATCGCGACGCTCAGTAAATCTTGATCGCTGACGTCTGAATGAAGGCGAACAATGGGGGCAGTTGACGCTCTTATTGTTCAGTTTCCTTGTTTATTACATGTGTATCACTCTTTTCTGAATTTGAGTTGGTGAAGGATAACCCATGAATCCTGCAAACGAATATCTTGAAAATCGTGTCATGACTGCCACGCCGGAGCAATTGCACCTGATGGTTGTTGACGGTGCGATCAGAAAAGCGAAACAGTCCCATATAGCGATGGAAGCCAACGATTATGAAGCGGCTCATTACACATTGAACGAAAGCCGGGATTTCGTGATGGAGATCATCACCGGCATGAAGTATGCGGGCGATTCCGAATTGATCCTGCATCTGAAATCGCTGTTTGCTTTTGTGTATAAGCGGTTAGTAGAAGCGGATATGGAGCGTTCTTTAGGTCATATTGCGGAGGCTCTCGAGGTATTAGAGCATCACCGCGATACCTGGATGCGACTTTGTGAAGAAGTTCAATTGCAAAAAAAGGGAGCTACCACTCATGAGCTCAATGGTCCGCACGGTTGGGTTTCGTAACGGTATCATTAAGGTGAAGAGAATTTTCATCTACGGATCGGGAGTTCTCCACGATTATCGATGAGTGGGGTGTTTCCAATTGGGAGTGAATTGAAGTAAAATAAGGGGAATAGTCAGCTTGCCCGTCTCTTCCCAATGAGACCTCTTCATAGAAGTTCCCGGAATCTTCAGCTTATGTCCGCCTTCCCCACATCAGCCGATCTCTCCGTACCGGAGAGACTGCATCAGTTACCGGATGAACAGTTTGCTCAAATTTTGATTGATGAAGGCTGGTTGAAGCCGCTGTCGGTGAAAGCAAATCGCCAAATCAAGTCGCCACTGGGAGAACAACTGGCGCAACGGATTCAGAGAGAATGGATCAAGTCGAACCTGATTAAACGGGCTCATCGTTTACTTCCGGTAGAGATGGTTGCCTGGTCCGCGGAATCACTACTCAGTCCCGTTCTGGATGTTTCTCCCGAATCCCAATTTCTTCTGGCTCAAGAAGAACTGACCCAATTGACGGGATCTTCCGCTCGCATCAGCTCCAAAAAACGGTTGTTGATTTCAATACAACTTTCTGAATGCCTGACCTACCTCGGAAGCAATCAGCCCGAGTTTCTCCCAGCGACGTCTTATCAGCTTCTCAGTATGGTGGAGATCCTGATTAAAGGAGGCGCGATCTGGTCGCCTGCCGAGTTCTGGGAACTCTACCGTTGGGTAACCACCCAGTTCCTGCGACTGCTTGCGATGCGCGAGGAGAATTTAGGCGCTCAGGCGACTCCCGTGCAGGTTCTGATTCTAGAAGGGGAACTTCCCTGGCTGTCGGGACTGCTCTTCTCGAAGGCAGAGGTATTCAAAGAGTTTGGCAAGTCAGGACAGAAGACGCTGAAAAAAGCGTTGAAAGGGCACCTCGATAATGATGGTACGCCCCAGGCAGTATTGATCGAAAACTTTGGCGACTGGTTGGCTCCCTTGGTTCGCAGCCAGTTCTGGGGAGCAGTGTTCGACAAGTCGTTGTGGAAGCCAAAACAGAGTGACTTGTATGACGTTCTCTTGGAGCGGGCCGCACAACTTTGTCATCCCTCCGGGCGTCTTCTCTTTTCTGCTGGTGGAGACTGGCTGCAAGCGGGAATGCTACAAAGCGCGATGCGTCTCACAGGTTTTGCCAATGATAGTAAACCTCTGAAATACGTGACGCAAATTGCTTCGACTCCTGTCGAAAGCCGGAACGGTCTGGTGGTCAAAAGCCGTAAATGGGGAAGCGTCAAAAATTCAATCTCGTCTCAGTCCGATTGGGCGGAATTGGCAGTGATGCGATCGAACTGGGCGCTCGATGCCGATACGATCGCCGTCGCGCACCATCAACTTTTTCCCAAACTGGAAATGAGCATCGCCGGAAACAAACTGTTTCAAGGTGACTGGGAAATCGAAGTCCGACTGCAGGGCCGTAAGCGAAAACTATCCGGAGAGTGGGAATGTTCCTGCTGGTATTCCGATCGAGAGATTGATTATCTCGAATTGAGTTTACCCATCACGGAAGAAATCGCCATCAATCGTCAGATCGTGCTCTCCCGTGAAGATCATTTCGCGATGTTGATCGAGTCGGTATCGCAGGCGGGCGATCAACAGGTCGAAATCTACTCCAGGTTGCCGCTGGCGACGAATGTTGAATTGGATCCGGACCAGACATCGCGTGAATGGCGACTCAATGCGGGCACTAAGCCAGTTCGGATTTTCCCATTGGACGAACCGCAGTTTAAAGTCAATAAAACTGATGGCGAACTTCGCTGCGAAAACGGCATGTTGGAACAAAAGCAGAATGGGATAGGAGCAGCAATCAATGTCCTGTTCCTTGACTGGCACCCGCGTCGGAACCGCGAGCGAGTCGAATGGCGTAAGCTGTCAGTCACCGAAAACCGACGTCTACTTCCTACTGGCGAAGCGTTTGCCGCCCGGATTCGATTGAAAAATCGACAGTGGTTGTTCTACCGGTCACTGAAAACGGGCTGGGAGTGGCCTCGAGCGGTCTTAGGGCTACACACGAACTACGAGACTGTTCTCGGCCGATTCGACTCCAAAGGAAATATTGTCCCGCTGGTCAACGTGGAATAAATCCGTTAGTTGACGTCGAATAGGACCTTTCTAATACCCTGTGGGGCAGGCTTTGCCGCTGACTATCTAATTGTGTCCATTCCTGACGAATATAGCCGGATTCTTTTTTTACTCCGGCAGGCTCTTTTCATTTGGTCACCTCCTGCGAAATAATGGTGATAGGGTTTGTCGCGAGCAACTGCCGATCGAATTGGTGCGAGTAGCTACGCGATAGCCCATACATGATGAATCGTCCCTCAGCCCGGTTTCGTTTTGGGAAACCGACCCTGTGATGAGGGGCTGAGTTACACAAAATAAATAATATTCAAAATAGATGAGGTGTTTACCATGAGTACGGCAAGCACAGAAGTCGCACTACAAGTCCTGATACGTTACGGGACGATCTCGCAAGTCGAACGTTGCACCGTGATGACGGCAGAGGCGATTCCTCGCGGTGCGAACGTAGTGGTGCAAACGGAGCGGGGTGAGGAACTGGCTGAACTGCTGCAATCAGTGCCTGAAGGCCAACAGGCTTCCGAAGACGAAGCTGCGGGTACGCTACTGCTCAGAATTGCGACCGAAGAAGAAGTTACACAGGCTCGGAAGCTGACTGAAAAATGCGAAGAGGAATTCCCTCTATGGCAAAAACGAATTGAAGATTGGAAACTGCAGCTGGAATTGATCGATCTGGAACGGACGTTGGATGATTCGCTGCTGATCCTGTATGTACTGAATGACCGTGGACCGGACTGTACGAAACTGGCGTTACGCGTCTCGGCCGAGGGACTCGGGAATGTCAAAGTGCAACCTGTCGATGCGGACGGCCCTGTCGCGGTAACGGCGGCTGTCGGCACCGGTACCTGCTCTTCCGGCGGTAGCTGTGGTTGCCGGTAGCTGAATCTGGTATCTCTCTCGCTTTCTACCTTTGATATTTAGATCCCATTCTTATGAGTCTGTTTGCTGAACTGAAAGATTGTCACCAGTCCCACACGCCTGAAGAACTGGTGCAATTGTTGATTACCCGCCTCGAAGAACAGCAGGAATACAACAAGCTGTTCGATGCGTTGATGGTGCAGGTCCGTCTGAAACGGGGATTGCCCCTGTCGAACCCGACGACCTTCGAAGCCGTTCCGAGTGACCAGCAAACCGAGTTCGAAGAAGAATATGTGAACTCCGCCCGCCGGGTAGGGGAACTCTTTCTTAAACAGGGAAGTATTCCTCAAGGATGGGTATACCTGCGCACCATTGGGGAGCAGGACAAAGTCAAACAGGCTCTGGAAGAATTGGAACTGGAAGGGCTCGACCAGGATTACGGGGACGAAGTCATTAATGTAGCCCTGTACGAAAATGCTCACCCTGTGCGCGGTTTGGAAGTGATGCTGAAGATTCGCGGGACGTGTAACACGATTACCGCCTGTGATCAGGCGATGGCCCAGATGTCTGCCGAAGAGCGAGTCGTCGCGGCCCGTCTGCTGGTGAATCATCTTTACACCGAATTGCAAGGTTCGCTTCTGTACGCGATCGAGCGGAAGGAAGAGAAAAGCCCGGAACTCGTCTCGATACGCGAATTGATGATCGATCGCGACTGGTTGTTCGCCGATGGAAATTACCACATCGATGTCTCTCATCTTCACTCCGTCGTACGGTTCGCCCGATTTGTTGAAGCAGGCGATGACGAACTGGATAAGGCTCGCGAATTGACAGAATACGGTACCCGCCTGGCGGAACCGTTTCAGTATCCTTCGGAAGCTCCATTCGAGGAATACTATCCCGCCCACCGGGCCTTCTTTGATGTGCTCTCTGGCGATGGTCGCGATGCGGGCATCGCTTACTTCGAGAAGAAAGTGGAAGAGGCAGCCGACGAACGGGACGCGGCGATGTCCGCCTATGTGCTGGTCGACTTACTTTGCCGCATCAAAGATTACTCCCGGGCGATTCCTCTGGCCGAGAAGCACCTTAAGGAGATCGAAGACCCGAACGGATTTTCGTTTTCGCGCCTCTGTCATCTCGCGCAAGATTACGAGACATTAAGAACGACTTCGGAAGCGAATAACGATCCGGTTGGATTTACTCTGGGCCTACTGGGTTCGAAATAACCAGGTGGATATAGATCTGATGCGGATAAAGATTGGATCGTGTTGTGCGTGAAAGCGGGATTGCATGTCGTTTTACAAGAAGAATGAGCACGCCTGGGACCAGCTCGCTGTGCAGCGAAGCCAGTTCACCCGTCTCGCTACAGACGAAGAATGTGCTGCACCGCTGAAAACCTTGGACAGCCGGGGTTGGTTACCCGAATCGGTCGTCGGTAAGAAAGTCCTTTGTCTCGCCTCGGGGGGCGGCTGGCAGTCGATCCTGTATGCCTGTGCCGGCGCCGAAGTGACAGTCGTCGATTTGAGCAGTCACATGTTGCAACTCGATCGACAGGAAGCTGATCGTCGTGATTTGAACGTGACCATCGTGCAGACCTCGATGGATGATCTCTCCATGCTGGAAGATGATCAGTTTGATATTGTTCATCAACCGGTGAGCACCTGTTACGTCTCCGATCTGCTTAAGGTCTACGAACAAATTGCCCGCGTCTCTCGTACAGGCGCGATCTATATCAGCCAGCACAAACAACCCACAAGCTTGCAGATCTCTCACCGTGACGCGCAGGATCGCTATGTCCTGGGGCTTGAGTATTACCAGCGCGGGGCGCTTCCCCCTGTTGAAGATAAGAGCTACCGAGAAAAAGGAGCGACCGAGTTCCTGCATCGTTGGGAAGATCTGGTCGGTGGTTTATGCCGCACCGGTTTTGTCCTGGAAGACCTACGGGAACCTTGCCGCGCCGACTACAGCGCCCCCGCCGGGCACTTCCGCCATCGAGGCCGGTACGTCGCCCCCTACGTCCGCTTAAAAGCAAGACGCCTTCCCCGAGAAGTGGAAACGCATACCACCCGCAAACAATTGTGGACCCCGGAATAGGTAAGCGGGGTTTTATCGTACTTAATCTGGCGACGGGCGTTATTTGTTTGTCCTGCTGCTTCTGTTCAATCGATTTATGTCAGTTGAATTGCAAATTGCTTTTTGAAACACGTAGGAACAACCAGTCAATTAACGGTAGACGGAACACAACGGCATTTCTCCCTTATCTCCGTAGTCGAGTTCCTCGCAGAAGACAGCATGATACAATCAACAGGCCGAATTGTTCCACCATTTTAAAGCGATGTCGCAACCTCTACGCCACTTGTTTTTCGGCTTGAGGTTGGGTGGGGAGTGGCTCGGGTTTGGTGGTTTGTTCGAGTCTGGGGGCCTGTAGTTCTTCTTCTGTGACGATAGGTTCTAATGTTCCCGCCCACCATTCTTTGAGCAGTTTCAGTTCTTCCGCTCCGCCTAATTTAGTTCCGATGGCCGCGGCGAGAACCAGGCCGCAGCCAGTCCAGGAAAGCCACTCCCATTGCAAGTAAGACCCTGCGAGCGTAAAGCCTGCCATCAACCCGGAAAGCGCAGCGATGCACGTCGTGACCTGAGCGGGTGAGAACCCCCGGTTCAATAACTGGTGATGAATGTGGAGGCGATCGGGTTCCGCAATGCTCCGCTGGATTAACATTCGTCGCAAGATGGCGAGGGCGGTATCAAAGGCAGGCAAGCTGAGCAGCACGATGGGAACGGACAAGGTCAGGCCTGTGACCGTCTTGGTGGAGCTGACGAGTGCGAAGGCACCGACCCAGAACCCGAGCAGATGACTTCCCGAGTCGCCCAGATAAATCCGGGCAGGGGCCCAGTTGTGAATCAGAAAACCGGCCAGGCTGCCACTTGCAATCATTAACAGCGTGGCGACGTCACTCGAACCGATTAACGTGGCGTGAATTGCAGCGGCAATGAAGACGATCAAACTGACAGTGCCCGCCAGACCATCGACGCCATCAATGAGGTTCAGGGCGTTGATCGCCGCAATCAGAAAGAGTCCCGTGAATAACCAACCGACCGAACCAAGAGAGACCGTGACGCCCAATAATTGAATGGACGGGATCACCGGGCAAAGAATCAGGTAAGGGAGAATCGCCAGAATCTGGCAGACCAGTTTGTGTTTGGGGCGTAAATGATGCAGGTCGTCATACAGTCCGAGACCACAAAGCAGAAGAGAGGTTATCCCCAGGCCCAACCATTGGCTGGTCGGAATTTCAAAGGGGAAAATACCCAGAGAATGCGTTAACAGCACAGAGACTGATAATCCGACAAGGATGCTCATTCCACCGAGAAGAGGAACGGGGGCTTGGTGCAACTTCCGTTTGCCATCAGGTTGGTCAAACCAACGGAAGTTCTGCGCGAGCGGAATCGCCAAGCGACAGGCGAGCCAGGTCATTCCCAGCGCCAGTGTGGTGGCGATGCCCAGATCGAGATTGTCGAGGAGGAAAGAGTATGCCAAAAGCCTGATCCCTGGCGATATCGGTGCGTCGTGCGATTGTATAAGTAGGCGATAGCGAGAGGTTCTAAAGCCGAGTTCGAAGTCTGTCAGAAGAATTAACAGAATCTACTGAAATCGAGTATAGCCTGAGAGCCCGTCGCGTCAACATATTACCACGATTCCGGCCAAGGATTATAGAGAGCGGCTACGACAGACGTTTGGAAGAGGCTCGCCCATCGTTGACATTCCCCGGAAACTGCTCTACCTTGGCCGGTTGTCGTATTCGATGTTCACCGGCGGTCCGTTATTCCTGCGCGGCAGGTTTGTTCGCTACGTTCATCAATCGCCATCTTTATACATCACTCGATTCTGATCCTCGCCAATGCCGATTGGAATCGTTAGAACCTATCCTGAAACCTCGTTGTGGTATTTGTTGAGCTGGCAAATTAAAGGCTCACGTGACTCATCAGAAGGTTCCAGGGCTACTTTCGAAAGAGGGACAGAATCATGGGCAGACCCGTCACACTTTTTACCGGTCAGTGGGCCGATCTTCCGTTGGAGGAACTGTGTCGTAAAGCTCGTGAGTTTGGGTATGATGGGCTCGAACTTGCCTGCTGGGGTGACCATTTTGAAGTCGACAAAGCGATCTCAGATGACACGTACTGCTCGCGTAAGCGGGAACTGCTCGAAAAATACGACCTGCAATTGTTCGCCATTTCCAATCACCTGGTAGGACAGGCTGTTTGCGATAACATCGACGAACGCCACCAGGCCATCCTGCCCGAATATGTCTGGGGTGATGGTAACCCAGCTGGTGTGCGCGAGCGGGCCATTGAAGAAATGAAAAACACCGCACGGGCGGCGCGCAAGTTGAACGTGAAGACGGTGAACGGGTTCACCGGTTCCAGCATCTGGCATCTCATTTACGACTTCCCTCCGACACCCGCGTCCATGATCGACGCCGGTTACCAACTCTTCGCGGACCTGTGGAATCCAATCATGGATGTCTTCGGCGAATGTGGTGTGAAGTTCGGGCTCGAAGTTCATCCAGGTGAAATCGGCTTTGATATTTATTCCGCCGAACGGACTTTGCAGGCGATTGATCGTCGTGAAGAGTTTGGTTTCAACTTCGATCCGAGCCATCTGATTTGGCAAGGGATTGATCCGGTCGAATTTATCCGCTACTTCCCGGATCGCATTTATCACGTCCACATGAAAGACGCTTCAGTTACGTTAAACGGTCGCAGCGGGATTCTGGCAAGCCACATTCGCTTTGGTGATCCCCGTCGTGGTTGGGATTTCCGTAGCGTCGGTCGAGGTGGTGTTCGCTTTGAAGAAATCATTCGTGCGCTCAACGCGGTCAAATACAATGGCCCTCTTTCGGTGGAATGGGAAGACTCGGGAATGAACCGGGATCAAGGGGCTAAAGAAGCAGCTGACTTCTGCCACAACGTCGACTTCCAACCTTCCGATGTCGATTTCGACGCCGCCTTTGGCGACTGAGTCGGACTTGAGTGATCAAACATTAAAAACCGCCGCAGGATTTTCCTCGCGGCGGTTTTTTTGTGTATCAACAACGATGAACAACGATCAGCACTGGACGACGACGGTCGCTATTCTCCATCGGTTGCGGGGGTTGGCATGTTGGTAACGGGAGACGTCCGTTCGGAGACGCTGTAGGTTTGCGATTCGCGGCCGGTGTAGGCGACGATCAATTCCGCAAGCAGACCCAGGGTGAGCGCTTGAGCTCCGAGCAGCGTGAAGGCGACAGAGTAGGCGAGCAGGGGCCGGTTTCCAATGGGGGCGAAGTCTAAGCCCAGAATATTCGTGAGAATCCAAACGCCTAGCAGAAAAAGCAGGCCGACAGAGCCAATCGAAAAGGCACCCAGACCGAATGCGCCCAGCATATGTTGGGGGCGATAACCGTAGCCGGTCAGGAATTTGACGGTCAGCAAATCCAGGAACCCTCGCAGGAAACGTCGAATACCATATTTGGACTGACCGAATTGACGAGAGCGATGGTGCACGGAAAGTTCGGCCACTTTGAACCCGCGCGAGTGGGCCAGCACGGCGATAAACCGGTGCAATTCGCCGTAGATGCGAAGTTCGGAAGCGACTTCCGAGCGGAACATTTTCAAACCGCAGTTATGGTCATGGAGGTCGAGTCCGTTCAGTTTACTGACCATCCAGTTGAAGACTTTACTGGGATAGACTTTGTGCCACGGATCGAGGCGACGTTCCTTCCATCCATTGACGACATCGTATCCCTGATCGATTAACTCCAGCATGCGGGGAATCTCGGCTGGGTCGTCCTGTAAGTCGGCGTCCATCATCATCAGGATACGGCCCGAAGCGGCACGCATACCGGCCATGAGTGCCGCTGCTTTACCGAAGTTCGTGCGAAAACGAATGCCGTTTACACGTTCATCTTTGGCCGCTAGTTCCTGCACGATTTCCCACGACCGATCGGTGGAACCGTCATCGATCATGATGATTTCAAATTGCAGGTTATGCTCGGTAGCCACTGCGGCGATTTCGTCGTGTAATTCGCGCAGACTTTCTTCTTCGTTAAACAACGGAATGATGATCGAAAGTTTTTGCATGGCCACATCAATTCAATTCGAGAGAGTCGTAACGTAGTCAGGTGTCGTAGGGGATCAGTTCGACGTGAGCGAGGACTTATTACCACTATAGTATAAGCCAACCGCAGCGAGGATTTCAAAAGTTAACCAGACCAACCGGAGCAAAACAGCGGCGGCAACTGCCTGGGCTGGGCTGATTTCCGGGATGGCAGCGAGGCTCCACATCAGAAGACCTTCCCGCACACCAACACCGCCCGGAGCAAAGAGAGCCAGAAACCCGATGGAAGTTGCCACGGCAGAGGCGGCCACAAAAGTCCAGAAATGCTCAAGCAAAGATAAATCGGGTTGCAAGCTTTTGAGGACGAGTCCCAGGCTGATTCCGAGGGTAATCCAGCAGACGCCAAACAGAAACAGACCCCGAAACAGCAGTAAGGTCCGAATATGAATAGGCTGTTCGAGCTGGTATTCCGGGGGTGTCATTTTGCGACTAACCACCGTCACCATCCGGGCGATTAATGGAAGCAGCAATAGAGTCGTTCCAATGACCAGTGCAGGCAGCAACCAGGGGTGAATGATGAGTGGTTGCAGAAATGCCGGCAGGCGCGATTGTTGCTCCATCGTAAAGACCAACGGAAATAGACTCCCGACCACTACCAAGCCAGTTCCCATCATCATTAATGTTTCACAGGTGGCGGTAATTGCGGCCAGAGCAGGAGGGCAATGTTTCTTGACGAGGGCGGTTCGGATGACAAGCACCATCGCTTTGCCCGGAACATACTTTCCGAGATGACCACAGTAATAGGCTCGGATTGTCGGTCTCCAAGGGACATCTGCTCCGCAGGATCGCATCAACGCACGCCAGAACCAAACTGAAGGCATCCAGCCAGCGAGATAGACGATACCGGCGAGGAGTAGCCAACTATAGTCGATGTGTAACTCGCTCAGTTCTTCTTTGCTGCTGAGTTGGTAGCCCTGGTAGATTACGAAGACCAGTACAAGCAAGCAGAGCCCCCATTTCAACATCGCGAAAAGCAATCGCTTGTTCGGAATGGACGAGGGGGCGATGGTGGGAGGGGATTCTTCAGACATCGTCAGGGGATTCTGCGTCAGAGAGACGCCAATAGCAGCGATCGTAAAATAGTTAGATTTACAGTGACTCTATCAGAAATTACCTTCCATCGCGTGATCCCTTTGAGCAAAAAGAAACCTCTTCTGATGGTCAGAATGACCTGCCAGAAGAGGTTGGATGGGGTGTTTTTTTTTGATTCATGCTGCGATATGTAGCAGCGTATTGCATCAACGTAGGAAGCGAGGGATTAATTCCCCATGTCCCAGTTATACTCATTCAGTTTAAGAATAAGGAAGATGATGCCGGTGACCAGCGCACACATGGAAAGGAAGAGTAATCCTTCATAGATGGTGGCTGATTTTTTGTTTTCAGAGTTTTGTTGTGACATTATCGCCTCGCGCTATGATACCGTTTTTCGTGTTCAGTACGAGTCGACCCACCGAACGGTCGGGAGTGACTTTAATAATTTCGACTTCGCCCAGATATTGAGCAGGGGTGCCGTCTGCTGCCTGTGGACGAGTGATGTACATCTTGTGACCGAGAGCGAGCCCATCATCGCTACCAACAGAAACTTCAACCAGTTTGGTATTGTTCCGTGTGATAGTGATGGTGTCCAGAACGAGTCCCTCTACTGAGGGGGGAGGGGCGGTCAAACCTTTATGGGTTTCTGGATCCGGATCGATATTGTTGTGGGCCAGTACTTCTTTGAGAGTGGCATATTGAAATAACAGACGCGATTGCTTTTCTTTGATAGTGGCAATTTCGACGTCGCGGTTATAAACCTCATCGTTCGACTGCCGATTCTGTTTCGACAATTCGTTGATGTCCGTATGGAGTTTGGCAATGACTTGGCGAAGACGTTCGGCTTCCAGACGTTTGAATTCGGCTTCCTGGTTTGCGATGTCAGACTGTCGAATGGAGACGTCGCGTTCCTGGCGGGTGCTGACCAGTTCGTTTTCTTTCTGCTCGTTTTCATCCTGCAGTTGGTCAACAGAGGCTTCCGCTTTGTTTGCACGGTCGTTTGCTTCTTCGAACTTCTGGTTCAGGTCCATCTGAACATTCGCCAGTTCGTTTTCCGATCGTGCGATTCGTTGATTGGCTCCAGCCAGCTGTTCGCGTAGGCCGTTTGCTTCCGATCGCCAGTTTCGTCCCGCCGTGTACACGGCGCTCGCAAACATCATCAGGCAGATGCTTAGCAGGGCGATGATAACGGTAAGTGTTTTGCCGAGTGTTGTCATCGGAAGGCTCCGGGGTATTTCTGTCGTTCTCTTGTGACTGTTATGGGTAGGGATTGGAGAGGAATCAGTTGGCTTCGGCGACGGTGTCGACCTCTTGCTTTAATTGTTCCTGTCTCCGCTTCAGGGCCCGAGCGATCTCTTTGTAACGTGTTACCAGATCCACCAATTTTATTTTTTGTTCCTCCAACCGGAAATCTTCTGTTTTGATCTCATCCAGTTGGGCGTTCAGTCGGGCGATGTCTTCTCGTCGTTTTTGGGCGTCTACCAGGGTCTCGTTTGCTTCCGTAGTTAACGTGACCAGTTGGACAGACAAATTCTGGGTCTGTTCCAGCGTCTGCTCAATTTCCGCCTGTAGCTCTGTGATTTTTTTATCGAGACCTTTTCGGTCCGTTTCGATCATTGCTTCGTAGCTGGTGATTTTTTTGTTGACGGCGTCGATCTGTCTTTTCAGATCGGCGTTGGCTGCACGCAGTTTATTCGTCTCATCTTTGATCGTGGCCACCAGTACCTCAGGGAGGAATGAAATGCTACCCACCGTTTGATTGGTAACATTGTCCGTTCTCTGGTAGCGATTACCTTCAGGACCATCGACTGGCAGGATCGTGTAATTCTCAACCGTAGCGATTTTTTCCTGCCAGTTATAACTACCGTAATACAGATTCATCGCAGCCATCATAAATATGATGCTCGCGATGAAGGTAAGGACAACCAGTACTTTACCGAGATTCGTCTTCATAAGACTCTCAAATGAGGTGGAGTGAAGGCAACGGGAGGGAAAATTCAAATCGGACGTTAGATCATGTTAAAAGCTGCCTAACACATGATCTACTTTACCCGTTAGAACAAACCGAAGAGAACGGGAAAGTTCGTAAAATAGGCGAAATAGTCCTTTTTTTGCGACCCGGGAGATGGCCTAAACCCAATTATCGAAATATTTAGTAGTGGACTTATGGTCACTGTGTTCGTTGCCGGATTGGCGATCTGCTCCGAACTGGATCGACCAGTCCGGAAGACTGGATTCCATCCAGCAAACCTGTTGTGACTATCAATAAACGTGACAAGCTACAGTCACTATGTATTTACAGAGGGTCCAGCATCAATTGGTAGATAGCGCGCAAACGCTGTAGGGTAAGGAGAACCGACCCTGTTTATCAAAGCTCGGCTGTTGAGAAATAGATCTGAGGGAAACCTCGTAAAAAAATCGATACAGCGAAAAATCGTCAAAAGCAATCTTATTCTTCGGGTTGTGCGGAGGGATTTCTGCCTGATGATGAAATATCACCCTCAGTTAAACAGTGAGTCAACTTTTCAAAATCATTCTGCCGAGCTATTGAATGAGCGGCTGCAACTCGACATGATAGTAGAAGGTTTCCGGTAGAAACGGACTGGCAAGATCAGAAAGTTTTTCCATCGTGCATTCTCTGCATGATTCAACGAAGCCATCCACTTCAACCGGTAGGTTCTCCCTTTTCTTCCTCGGTTTTTCACATCGTTCTCAAGCTATCTCCCTTTCAGCTGTAACGCTTTTGCAGACAGAGTTTTTCTGGCTGCCGAATCTGTTTGCTCATTCAGGTAAGATAATACGACTCCCAAGTCGTTGGCAGAGGTTAGCGGTTGTGGTCGGCCCGGGTAGTTTACCAATCTCATGATGTTTCATGCTTTCTGTTTCTACTAAAGAGAAGCGGCAGGGTTCCATTCCTGCTCACGGCTTTGAGACAGCACCTGAAACGGTCGTCGGTATCACCTCTACGAGTTATCCACTCAATATTATAAACGATTCTGAAACTCTCTGATGGTTTAAAACAGCCCTTGTTTTACAGGGTCTGGAATAACCATGATCGGGTTTCAAAATGGGCTCCAGTACTCTTTCTTGCCTTGAATCTTGCATTCGACTTAATCACCCAGAGTGATCAGGACGACTGTCATCGGATTTTCCTATCCGTGTGATCTAAGGTGGTGGAGGTGCGAAATAGCAGCCCACACATCCTAAGATTTTCCTGATTTTAACATATCGTCTTTCATGTTTTTGCATAAAGATTCTGTATCTCTGATCAAAGTTCGGTAGCCTTTACGCATGATCGATTTTGGTTTTGCTCGATGAGCAACATCGGCGATAATCGAAATCGAAACGGCGTCAGGGAAGAGTTTTCGTGGTTACTGAAGTCGGCTACTATTCCATATTCCATTGAACCGTCGCAGAGTGCTGTTGTCGGTTATGCAGTTACTTAATTATCATACAGTCTGAAACCGTACTGGAGTTCGTCCTCGGTGAAAGCACCTTGGAAGTCGATTTCAATGGAGGCGACTTGTTCCCCTGTAGGTTCTCTGGCTGAAAATACAGATATATTTATTCAACTTTCTGCGGGCCCTTCGACCGCTGACTTTTCTATCTCCAACTCGGGAGAGGCAACTGTGACGTCGAGCAATAATCCTTATTATTTCGAGCAGGGTAACGGCTACTCTGTAATTACCCTGACTCCGGAACTGAATGACGCTCAGTGGAGTGACATCGAGAAAGTCGGCTCCGATCTTCTCGTACAGTTAAAAGATCATAAATCTCCCGCTTTTGTTGTCGATCTATCATCCCTGAATTACATGGGAAGCGCCATGGTGGCGTTGATTGTGCGGCTTTGGAAATCGGTGAAAGACGAAAAAGGCCGAATGGTCGTCGTCAATCGAGAGAAACTCGTTTATGAAGTCCTCGAACTGGCCGGGTTGCATAAAATCTGGGTGATTGTGGAGACCCGTGAAGAAGCACTTAAGAAACTTGGGTTTCGCGCTTCGTCACTCTCTTCGTCCGGGTCTTCAAGTGCGACCAGCAGCGTATCAGAAGACAGCAAGCTGGCTCCAGCCCTCGTCATTCTGGCGACCTTGGGAGCAATCGGAGGACTGATCTGGCTATACAACGCAAATGATCAAAAAATTCCTCTGGTTCTCACTATTGTTGCCGCCCTCGTGGCGATCATTTTTGGCACGTTGTCCGCCACAAGTTTTAAAACAGCCATCAAAGCGCTCGGCCTGGCCGGCGTGGTGACAAACCTAATACTGATTGTGGTGGCGGTCTTGGAGATTACATCTTAGTCATAAGGCTCCCACCAAAAAATATATGCCGCATTTGCGGAAGAGAAATAACTTGATCTGTCGCCGACCTCACTGCCATGCAATTGTCGTGCGATGACTTTTATAATCGAATATTTTAACCGCAGACCGGTCACAGAAGAATTTCAGCGGCCTTTGCCCGATTGACCTGTTCCTCTGTTTCCTGAAGCACCAGTGATCGTTTTTCGTTTCGGATACGAATGGAGGAGACTCCTGCCGTCCGGTCGGTGAACGTGCAATTACAACATGGGCCATTTCATCGGGAGTTACTGAGGATGACCGATCGTCAAACATCAGCAGAGTCCAAATCATCGGACAGTTCAAAGCCGAATAGCGTCAACAAGCTACCTCCAGGTGATGTCCGCCAGAAAGCGCTAGAGGAAGAGTTGAAAGGGCTCGTCGATGTCGTCGGGCCCGGTCCGCTGGTCGACCTCCTACTGGAACGTGCTTTCCAACTGAAGGCCACTGACATCCATCTCGATCCGACTGATCGGGGCCTGCTGGTCCGGTTGCGGGTGGATGGTCTTCTCCACAACGTGCTGGAGTTGCCTCCGAATGTGACGTCGCATGTGATTTCCCGTATCAAATTACTGGCAAACATGGACATCACGGAGCGTCGCCTGTCTCAGGATGGTCATATCTCTAACGCGGTCTTACAACATCAGCGTGATATTCGTGTGGGCAGTGGCCCCACAATTCACGGTGAACGTCTCGTACTGCGACTGATGCCCGATAACCGCGAGTACGTCGAACTGGGAGAATTAGGATTTGACGAAGGTCAGATTAAAATTCTTCAGCGCTGTATCGAAAAACCGTACGGCATGATTCTCAGTGTCGGACCCGTCGGTTCCGGTAAGAGTACCACGATGTACTCCTGCCTGCAGAAGTTGAGCGATCCGACCAAAAGCCTGGTTACCATCGAAGATCCAGTCGAACGCCGGATGGAAAACGTGAACCAAATTCAGGTCGACCCGAAAATCGACTTTGGATTCGTCGAAGCCCTGCGTGGTGTTCTGCGTCAGGACCCGAATGTGATGATGGTGGGAGAGATTCGCGATCCCGAGACCGCTCATATTGCCTGTCGTGCGGGCCTCACCGGGGTCGTGGTACTGAGTACGCTGCACGCCAACGACACTGCGGCGACGATCGACGTCTTCCGGGAATTTGGTATTCCTCCGATGTTCATTGCCGACTCACTTCAGGGAATTATCTCTCAACGACTGCTGCGAAAAGTCTGTCGCGAGTGTGCCGAAGATATCAAACTCGACGACAAGCACATTCGCATGCTGCAACTTTCCGATGAAGAAGTGGATAAGTGCCAGCTCAAGTCGGGCAAAGGATGTGGAGTCTGCTTTGGCACCGGTTACGCCGGACGAACGGGGGTCTTCGAGATCATGGAAATGGACTCCGAAATTCGAGAAGCCGTTCTGCATGGTCGTTCACACGATCAGATGATGGCACTCGCCCAGACCAAGGGAATGGAATCGCTCGAAGAAGCGGCTCGTCAGAGAGTCATCCAGGGAGTGACGGACATGCAGGAAATGCACCGCGTGTTGACCACGTTCCCTACCTGATCCTATTCTGAAACAGTTTGACCTTAAACCGTTTGATTGTATTCAACAAAAAACCTCTCCACTGCAATGGTTTCGCAGGGGAGAGGTTTTTTATGCCTACTCGTGGGACTGAGTTCGGCAGGATTGTTTTGAGTGTCGTCGTTGGGCTTGGCACCGCTTAATGAGGCGGGGGTCTTCAATGCTGGCAGCAGTTGATGCGTTACCAGTATTTTCTGGTAGGCAAGCAAGCCGTCGTTGATTGTGGGGAGTTGTAAGTAAAACCCGGCGAAAGAAAAAACGGCATCCATGCCGAAGGACACCCTCCATGGCATTTGTCTTATCGCAGAGAATCAGCCGATTCAGAGCAGAGTGAACAGTCGTGCTTTCTTCCGGCCGGGTTTCGTAAATCTGAAAGGCATACCATTGCCAATCAGAAGTGGTGCATGCATACAAAGCGTAATTTGGGTCGCGACTTCGAGATCGCGTTGGTAGGGAAGATAAGTATAGAGCTGGCAGTCAGTTTTCATCTGACAGGACCACCGCTGGCCGTTACCTGGATGTTCTGAGTAAACAGTGAAGAACGTTACTCGGACAGATCCCGGAAGAGCGGATTGAACTCTGGCATCTCTTGCTGGAGCGTTTCGAGCCACGCATCCGGATTCCAGATTTCCACGCAGATGGCTGCTCCTACAATCATGACTTCCTGATTCACGTCCACGTTCAGAAACTGTCTGAACCCTTCGGGAATTAACAGGCGCGAACGATTGGCTAATTTAACCGTCGTGGAGCGGGTCGAAAGTAAACGTCCGAGACGCTGAACTTCTCCCCATCGTTGCTCCATTCGACCAGCAGATACTTTCTGCTTGATCAGGTTAACGCCGACGTCGACTCGCTTCTGCCATTCGGCAGCAGACCAGAGTGACAGGCAGCCATAACGCTCTTTGGTCAGGATCGTTTCCCCGGCTGGATCGGTGACCGCTTCTGCCATTTCATTCGGCAATGAGAGACGAAAACGATCGTCGATCGTTCGTTTCACTTCGCCGGTGATAAAGGTTTCTGCGGACATGCGTTCGGTGCCGATAGAGGAGGTTTAAGTTGCCTGTCTATCTTACTGGGTCGATATCCCACAATCAACTAGTTGTTAAAGATCGCTGTGGGTAATTATCCCACTTCTGTTCTCACGATACCGCCATCAATTTGAAACTTCAAATGGTTTGGGGTGATTTTTCCGATTTTGACGGTTTTAGTCAGGGTCTTATTTCTGGTTTAAAAAACGATGTCTACGCGTTGTCTGTTGACAGTCAATAATCACAGCAAGTTGGTCCCGGTTAAACATCGTACGAGTGCTTCGGGTATGTTCTCAAAGCACGCACCGATACACGCAAAAGTATCCAGGAAATATCGCAAAAGGGGGGAGAGTGCCCTATAGCCAGCGGTTTTTTAAACCATCACGAATGGAGCGACTGTCGATTCCAGTGGAGCGATAGCTCTCCAAGTCGTCGGCATCAATTTCGAGATCGGCATTGATGATCTCGCAGCATTCCAGCACCGAGTCACTCAGGAAGCGACTCTTGCGAACAGATACGTTTCGGCCACCGGGAAAGCTGTTGTTTCGCGTAAAGTAACGACGTGGGCAACCGACATACAGCCAATGTTTAGCACGCGTCAGCGCGACATAAAACAGACGGCGTTCTTCTTCCAGGTCGTCACCCGAACGGAGTGCCATTTCAGAGGGCAGACAACCTTCGATGGCTTGCAGGAGATAGACGACATCCCACTCAAGTCCTTTAGAAGAATGAATGGTACTGAGCACCAGACATTCCTCATCAGCATCTTGCGTCTGGTCCTTAAGTTCCATCATGGACGTCGGTGGTTCCAAGGCGAGGTCCGTAAGGAAGCTGGCCCGATTGACGTAACGATCCGAAATTCGCTCAAGCTGATCGAGATCATTTTCACGCGCACGCAGGTTGTCGTATTTTGATTCAAGAATCGGTTTGTAAAATCGGCGGACGAGTTTCAGCTGTCCCGACATCGGTTCGTCGTCACTCCTTTTCAGGGACAGTGATTGGATCAGGGCGATGAAGAGAGGCCAGTGATCGCGCGTAGCTGCAGGCGGCTTAAAGTCTTTCCAGCCAGCGGTGATATCACTTTGCCCTTTACTCATCTCCATTAACTGCGCCCCTTTCTTGCGACCGATGCCGGGGAGCATGGTCAGCACGCGCATGACGGCGACTTCATCACGCGGGTTCTCCGCTATTCGGAGAAAGGAGAGCAGGTCTTTGGCGTGGGCTGTTTCAATAAACTTGAGGCCACCATACTTGGCAAAGGGAATATCCCGATGCCCCAGTTCGATTTCCAATGGCAAGCTATGATGCGATGCGCGAAAGAGAACGGCCTGTCGGTTAAGGGGAACACCATTCTCGCGATGTTCCAGAATCTGGGAGATCAAATAATCTGTTTGAACATCTTCGTTGTCACTTTCCACAATAATCGGCCGCGGACCTTGTTCTCGATCAGACCAGAGGTTTTTCTCGAACCGCTCCGGAGCCATGGAAATCACTCGGTTCGTCATCTCTAGAATAGGCTGAGTGGAGCGGTAATTCTGTTCCAGGGCCACAATGGTGGTGTTGGGGAAATCCTGAGGGAAATCGAGAATGTTTCGGACCGTTGCAGCGCGAAAAGAATAAATTGACTGGGCATCATCGCCAACGACGGTCACTCCCTGTCCTTCCGGAGAGAGCAACTGCAGGATACTGGATTGAAGAACGTTGGTATCCTGGTATTCGTCAATAAGAACGGCGTCGAACTGGCTGCGGATCATCTCTGCTCCCGTGTCAGAATCGAGCAGGGCTCTCCAGAAAACAAGCAGGTCGTCGTAGTCAAGAACTCCCTGTAGCTCTTTGCGATCTACGAAGGCGCGGAACAGTCCTTTAAGTTCATCTTGATATTCGGCACACCAGGGAAAATCAAATTGCAGGACTTCTTCGAGTCGCCGCTGAGAATTCATGCAGCGACTGTAGATGTCGAGGCACGTTCCCTTAAGCGGGAACCGCTTCTTGCTGTCCGCGAGATTCATGTCTATGCGCAGTAGTTGCAATAAATCTTCGGAGTCCGTTCGGTCGAGAATCGTGAACTGTGAATCGAGACCGAGTGCGTTTCCATATTTACGCAGCATACGTGCCGAGATGGAATGGAAAGTTCCTCCCCATACACCCCGACCAGGTCGTTTGCGTCCCGTTCGATCGGCATGATGGTCCAGACCTGAGAGAATCGCCTCGACTCGTCGCAGCATTTCATTGGCTGCGCGTCTCGTGAAAGTAAGCAGCATAATGCGACGTGGGTCGACGCCGGTTGCGATCAACCAAGCGACTCGGTGTGCCAAAGTGGTCGTTTTACCAGTACCAGCTCCGGCGACGATTAGGAGCGGATTGAGATCGTGCTCGACCGCCACTCGCTGTTGGTCATTCAGCTGTGAAAGTAGCGATTCCAGATGATCATCATCGGCTTCAACCATGAAGCATCCTGAGGTAAGGAGGTTGTGAGTGAATAAGCTTGATACCCAAGCGGTCGTATTGCAGCATTGAAGGTCTTGGACGGCAAGATAATCATAGCAGCCGACGGTTCCCGCTCCTACCCCCCGGAATTTCTCAAGCGGGTTCGGGGAAACCAAACAATAAAAAAGCCCTCGCTGCAAAGGGCAGGAGGGCTTTGGATTTTACTTAAACATTCAGGCGTTATTCGCGGAATTAGAACAACTCGCTGGAAGTTCCACCACCGGCAGGAATATACGTTTGTGTGACATAATCCATTACCATTCGGTCGGCATTAAACCGCCAACCGAGCGAGCGAATCGCCCGTTTCATGCGGTAAATCCACTCTTGCGGCAGGTCGTCTTTGTCGCGAGCGTAGTACATCGGGATGACTTCATCCACCAGCGTGCTCATCAGGTTTTCAGCATCACGTTGGTCTTGAATTTCGACATTGGAATGAACACGTCCCGGACCGATAGCGAAGCCGTTGGCTCCGTCAAAGGCTTCCGCCCACCAACCATCCAGAATAGAGCAGTTGAGGCCGCCGTTTAGCACGACTTTCTGTCCACTCGTTCCCGAGGCTTCCAGCGGACGTCGAGGATTGTTGAGCCACACGTCAACGCCTTGAACCAGATGTCGACCGAGGTTGATATCGTAGTTGTCGAGGAACAGAACGCGGCCACGGAAGCGGTCTTCCTGTGTCAGCTTGAAGATTTTCTGCAGGATCACTTTTCCGTTGTCATCTCGCGGGTGTGCTTTCCCAGCAAAGATGAACTGCACTGGCTTGGTACTGCTGTTGACCAGTTTGGCAAAGTTCTCAAAGTCTCGCAGGACAAGGTCGGCTCGTTTGTAAGGAGCAAAGCGGCGAGCAAACCCAATGGTCAAAAACTTAGGATCGAGGATATCGGCCAGTTTTGCCACCTGTTCTTTAGGGGCACCGCGGCGTTCTGCCTGTTGCATTGCGCAACTACGAGCGTAAATGATCAGCCGGTTTTTGAGTGACTGGTGTGTCTCCCATAGTTCGGCGGGATCGACTTCCATGAAACTTGACCAGACCTCGGGTTCACCCGTGTGCTTATGCCAATCCAGCGGGAGAATGCGGTCATAAAGAGCACGCATCTGGGCCGCCAACCAAGTCGGTACGTGCACCCCGTTTGTAATATGACCGATCGGAATTTCGTCTTCGCCTCGCCAGGGCCACAGATTCGACCACATGCTGCGGCTGACTACACCGTGCAGGTTCGAGACGGCGTTGGCTTTGCGACTCAGTTTGAAGGCGAGGACCGTCATGCAGAAGGTTTCAGAGTGGTTCTGCGGGTCGACACGGCCAAGGGCCATCAGGCCTTCATGATTCAAACCGAGTTGATCGGCGAGCGGGCCAACATGTTCTTCGACGAGCCCCGAATCAAATCGGTCGTGACCGGCTGGGACAGGAGTATGCGTCGTGAAGACACCGGAGCGAGCGACTTCACGCATGGCATCGTCGAACGAAAGTCCATCGGCCTGCATGCGAAGTCGGATGAATTCCAGCGGAGCGAAGGCAGAGTGTCCTTCGTTCATATGGATCACTCGAGGGTCGATCCCCATGGCGGTCAGTGCGCGAGCTCCTCCGATACCGAGCAGAATTTCCTGTCGGATACGAATCCGTTGATCGCCACCGTAAAGACGGGCAGTCAGATCGCGAACTTCTTCCGCGTTTTCCTGCACGTTCGTGTCGAGCAGGTACAGTTTGATGCGACCGACATCGACTTCCCAGACTTTGGCGTGGATCGTTTCGTTCCGGGTCGGAACGTTGATCATGACAGGTTTACCATCGACACCAAGTGCTTCCCGAATCGGGAGGACTGATTTATCCAGTGTTGGATACGATTCTTCCTGCCAGCCATCTTTGTTAATGTTCTGAATGAAGTAGCCTTCGTCGTAATAAAGACCGACGCCGATCAACGGTGCTCCTAAATCGGAGGCACTCTTCAAGTGGTCCCCCGCGAGAATTCCCAGCCCACCCGAGTAGATCGGGAAGGATTCATGGATACCGAATTCAGCCGAGAAGTAGGCGACGGGGCGATGTTGCAGTACCCCTCCCTGGATATTTCCCCAAGTATCCTCTTCATTCATATATTCCTGCCAGGCTCGGTAGGCCCGGTTGATGCTGGAATGGAGCGCGAGATCCGAGATTCGTTTTTCAAGCTTGTCCGCGTCGTATTCTCGCAGCATCTTGAAGGGATTGTGTCTTTGTTGCGACCAGAGCAGCGGGTCGATTTGTCGGAAGATGTTGGTGATGTCGGGTTGCCAGCTCCACCAGAAATTCGAGGCAAGTGCCGAGAGTTTCTCATGCACAGTCGTATTGTATTTTTCAGCCATGAATATTTCTTCCTTCCCTTTCAAGGCCCGGTTCATTTAAACATTCGCGGAAATTCAGGTCACGAAAGTTCCGGCGAAAATCTGGATTACGATTGTCTAATTCACTGTCGCTGAAGGGGGATCGGCACTCTTTATCCGGGAGGGATAGCGTGGATAATGAGCAGAGCCCTTCAACGTGCGCGATGAAAACAGGCCTGGAAAAATTGCAGAGGACCACAAGCGCCATCCTGGAAGGTTGGTTCCTGAGATCGGGGATATGAGTTGGATCCCGCAGGCAGCGAATTCGTCGTTAGCCTGTTGTCTCCATACTTTTAGCAGTATAGCCAAGAAAATCGAGTGGTCGAGTGAAATGCATCTTGAATCGTTCTCTCGTAGGAGAATGAACTGCAATTAGTTGGAAGGATAGGAGGAATACGGGGAGCAGCTGAAATCATTAGCTTCTCAAGTCCCCTCACAAACAATCTGAGGCGCAAAAAATAACCGTCCTTTCCCACCGATGCAGGGGAGGACGGTCGATTCAAATGTGATAGCGCTGTGAGCAGAGCTATGTCCGTGTGGGACCAGTTACTCTTCGAGTTCGACGTTCCAGTAGGCTTCGCTCATGAATTTGGACCAGCTGTCGATCCGCTTTCCGAAGGAGGCGTAGATCGGCTTCCAGGGAGGTCGGACTGGTTCGGCGAGCAGCGGCATGTGTGCCTCTTTGGGCGTTTTGTCCGCTTTCCGCTTATTGCAGTTGATACAGGCCAGTACACAATTGTCCCAGCTGGAGACTCCACCTCGAGAACGAGGCAAAACGTGGTCGATCGTCAGTTCCGCACTACCGGGCTGTTTGCTGCAGTACTGGCAGGTGAACTTGTCACGACGGAACAGATTTCTTCGGCTGAAGGCGACTGTCCGTTTAGGAATACGATCGTAGCTGGTCAGCGTCACGATTTCAGGGACACGCAGACGCGAGTGGTTCGTGACGATGCAAGGTTCATCATGCTCGGGATCAAGTTCGGCCCAGTCATGCCAGGTGTAGGTGGCATAATTTTCAGGGTCGACAATATGGGCGGATTCGTTCCAGACCTTAATGAGCGCCCGTGAGACCGGCACAATTCCGACCGGCTGCCAGTTCCTGTTCAGAACCAGCGTAGGACGCGATAGCGATGAGGTTACCATATTCACTTTCTCCCGAGACGGGTAGGACGATATACGAAGTGAGTAGAGGGGCGATGCACTCCAGATTGGCGATTATCAAACGTAATTCACCACCAGACACCAGGACGGGTATCCGCAGACAACGCCTTCTGAGAACAAGGTTTCGCGATAAACGAGGTAAACCTTCTTCAGCAAGGAAGTTGCTGTTGTTGATGATTGATATCGAACCTGAAGTTTTCTAGTTGTCAGATAGATATTAATTGGACGCAAGTTGGATTTGACTCATCTCACGAAATCTTAAGAATCTTCTGCAGGAGTTTCTCTGAAATTCATCAGTTGAAAACTCCCCATGTAACTGTTCTAGATATGCGAACGCGGAACAGCACCCGAGTGTATATGGTTTTCTGAAGGAAGTTGCGGCGGACGCCGAATCATTCAGGAGGTAATCTGGTAGGGCATTCGATTCAAACTGCTGTCTAACGACGTCAGCGAAAGAGCCGAACGTATCTCATCCTCGAATTGTGAAAATCTCAATTCACTGCGATTTCTACGCAAATAGAGGATCGCATTAATATGAACTCTGGAAGGTGCTGTGGCAAGGTGTTCTCTGTTCAGCAGAAACCACCCCTTTGCTCAAGCATCCTAGAGTCATATTTATACAAGAGGTTCACAGGTTCAGGAAAATAATTCAAGTCTGAACCCGAAAAAAGAAGCCTGTTCTTCGTCCCGACTCGGGGAAGAAAAACAGGCTTTTTAGATTATTATTCATCCGCTGCAGGGCCGGGGAACTACGCCTGGGGTTCCGTCATGCTGAACGGATCGAGTGCTTCCTCGAGCTGTTCTGGTGGCAGAATATTCTGCTCAGTGCAGAGTTCTCGAATGGTCTTATTCGTTTTGAAGGCTTCTTTCGCCAGCGCCGAAGCTTTCTCGTAACCGATGTACGGGTTGAGACTCGTGACCATCGACAGGCTTTTTTCGACGGCGTCGTTACACGCTTCTTCGTTGGGCTCCAATCCGTCCATGCAGAACTCGACAAACGCGTCGGTAGCCTTGCTTAGCAACATAATGCTTTCGAGCGTCGTCTGGCCCATCATGGGCATCATGATGTTCAACTGGAATTGGCCTCCCGAAGAACCGCTGATGGCGATCGCCTGATCATTCCCCATGACGCGGGCTGTGACCTGTAACATACTTTCGCACATCACGGGGTTTACTTTCCCGGGCATAATGGAACTACCTGGCTGACGATCTGGGATTTTGACTTCGTAATATCCACATCGAGGGCCAGCACCCAGCCAACGGATGTTATTCGCCACGTTGAACAGGGTGGAGGCAATCGTTTTCAACTGGCCATGGCATTCCACTAGTCCATCACGCTGCGCATTCGCTTCAAAGTGATTGGCCGCTTCCACAAAGGGAACGCCGCTCTCTTTGGCCAGCTCTTCAGCCACTCGGCCGCCGAATTCGGGGTGGGTATTGATTCCGGAACCGACAGCTGTGCCACCGACGGGCAGTTCGAGAATCGCTTCGATGGCCCGTTCAGCCCGATCAATTGACAACTCCAACTGGCGGGCGAATCCGCCGAATTCCTGACCCAGGCGAAGAGGGGTGGCATCGGCAAGGTGTGTCCGGCCAATCTTGATGATTTTGTCCCAGGCGACGGCCTTGTCTGAAAGACTGACGGCAAACTTCTTCAGAGCAGGGATCAAATGATTTCGAATCGACATACCTACAGCAACGTGAATCGCAGTAGGGAAGGTATCGTTAGTGCTCTGTCCCATGTTGACGTGATCGTTGGGGTGGATCTGTTTTTCAGCTGCGAATCGATCCCCCTTCATGATCTCAATTGCCCGGTTGGCAATGACTTCGTTGCAGTTCATGTTACTCGACGTTCCCGATCCCGTCTGGAAGACGTCGATGGGAAATTGGTCATTGTAATTTCCGGCAGCAACCTCTTTGGCGGAAGCGAGCATCGCTTCGACTTGCTTGTCGCTCAGTGGGTTTTTTCCCGTTCCGGTCAGTTTGCCAAGATCACGGTTGGCGACTCCACAGGCGTATTTGACGAGTCCCATTGCCTGAATCAGTTCGGGCGGGAGTGTCCAACCGGAGATTGGGAAATTCTCGACCGCCCGCTGCGTCTGCGCACCGTAATACGCCTGAGCAGGAACCTGTACATCACCCATCGAATCTCGTTCCGTCCGAAACTCAGCCATCGAAATACACCTCTCTCGTTCATTGGATATCAGTAAAAGCAAATGGAGAGCCGGTAAAACCGACGTCTCCCCCTGATCATATCGCGCCATCATTTTTTGACAATGAGCCCGGCTGAGAAGATTCAGGGAACCACGAAATACACGAAAGAGATGAAATCAGAAACCGGAAATCTGTGTTTATCTGTGTCTATCTGTGGTTCCAACCAACCCAGCCGGATCTCGTCGTTTCCAGATCATCCCATAGGAAAGAGACTGCACGTCGCCCAGGTCGAATTCACCATCGCCTGAGGGATGTTGAGAGATAATTTCGTAGTGAGAAGAGAGGATGTCGCACAGTTCATTGTGGTCCAGGAACCAGGCGGGGTAGCTTTGGGGGGAACCGTAGATAGAGGCGGGAACGTGCTGTAGGGTGAGCCGATTGCATTTCTGAAAGAGTAAGGGCGTACGGTCAATTACGATCCAGGGAATCTCTGTGTTGGCAATCATTCGGAGAAACGAGAACGGCTCTTGCAGATAAGGAAGCACGCCCGAGAGGAGCAGTAAATCGACGGGCCCCTGCGCGAGTCGTTCCTCTATGGACGGAGAGAACTTTAACTCCGATGTGGTAAAATCGTCGCGGCCCGCTTGAATCAGCGCGGGTTGTTCGACGATCGTCCAGTCAAATTTCAAATCCACCGGTGCCGCATGGCGACAGCGATCATAAGTCGATCCCAGAGCACCGCCGAAGTCGATTACTGAGATAGACTTCGAGTCCTTTTCCAGTCCAAGATGATATAGCACAGAAAGCAAACGGAGGGGTGGGCAGGCCGAATCAATGACAACACCATCCTGAGCAAACAGTCCTTTTCCAGCCCGTACTTGTCGCTGCGCGTCGATCACTCGCTTTTGAATGAGTTCCGAGTCGTATCCCGATGCGTCCGCGAGTGCCGTTTCGAAATTAGGGTAATCGCCGGTGAACCGAATTAAATTCGGATTCCACCGTCGTCGCCAACGAAGCAAAGCAGGAGGAAGCCATGACCTCAGGTGTTCGCGCCACTTCGTCATGGCTCATTCCGTCTCTGTCGGCAGACAACCAGATATCGACCCGCGGGTGACGAGTCCTGAACGTCGACCTCTTCGAAATATTGTCGGGCAATGTCGCAGAAGTTTTCCAGCGTGTACCAGTCGTACGAATCGTTCCACCAGGTTTTAACGTACTCATCATCCCGGCTGACAAATTCGACGATCAAATCCTTCCTGGTAAATTGACTGAGTGCCCCAAAGATAAAGGGGAAGTCGAACATTTCAGTGAAAACGAGATGGTGAGTCAAACCGAGCGCCAAGACGCAGTCAGCCTGCAGACGCTGCTCTACAGCGGTGTAAAGCCGGCTACCTCTTGCATCGATTGTTCCGTGCGGACCGACAGGATTCACGATGTTGAGATACGCCAGAGACATGCCGGAGTTCGACGACTGTTCTCTCTGAAAGAGTTGGTTGAGTGCCAAGTCGTCATTGTCTGTACAGACAACCTGTCGTCCCTGTCGGCAGGCGAGTTGTGCGTACCAACCGCTGTTACCCGCCAGATCATGAACAGTCGCGGGAGCCAGTTCTTCCAAGACTTTCGCGACCGTTATTTGTTTCTCCGACCATGTCTCCGGCTGGGCGTGATCTGGGTAATCCTCCGCGTAATAATGTGACCAGAATGTACGCTGGCGAGGGAGACGAACTCGTTCCACGCGACGTTTCCAGCGTTCGAGTCCTTTGATCCAGATCTCGGTTGATGGTTGTCGTTGCAGATGAAATCGGTTCAGCCTCGCCAGCTTTTGAGCCCCACGTCCCAGGCGACTGTGACCGCGGGATTTCGCCAGCCTGAGCCAACCCCGTCTCCAGAGATAACGCAAACCGGGAAGTTCATCTTCCTGAATAGGTTGGGAATACTCCTGCATCAAAGTTCGTGCGAGTCGCCCGTGGCCACTGGTCATCAACTGCAGGGGATACCAGAACTGGGCACGGAATTGATTGATAAAATCGGCTCGGTGAATCTGTTCCAATGGGACGAACGAACCATAGTCGACGAACAGAGGAGTCGTTCCATCAAACACGAGATTCCAGGGATGGGCGTCGGAAGTCGCCAGTCCTGATTTCGCGAGACGAATATTTAATTCCAGGAACTGAATTGCCGCTGACTGAAATGCAGCAGAGCACCATTCGTAAGGATAACTCACAAACGGAATTCGATCGTGTTTAAGAACGAGTGCTGCACCCTCCAACTGAAGGTCAGTCTCTCTGGTTTCGACAAAGAGTCTTTCATGGATCAACTCTTGCAGCAAGCCCTCTTCCGTGAGCTGTTTCCACATGGGCAGGCTCGATTGTGGAATTGATCGGTAAAGTTCTCCCTGCCAGGTGAAAATGCGTGCCGTATGTGCCGGCGAGGCAGAGGTCGCGTATTCAATCTCAGCGGGAGGAATACGAATCTTTCCCGTTGTGGTGATTTCAGTTGCCATCGAGACTCCAATCCTGCTCCAGGAGGAAGAGAGTCTCGTTTCGTTCAAAGCAGCGTCCCGTGTGATAAAAGTCGGCCGGTTGCACTTCGATTTCCGCCGCGTGGGCCAGGTGGTCTGCGATCTGACCTTCCGCCAGAACGGCAATGTTCACATAGCAACTACCGGCAGTCAGGTTAAGCCCACCCGTCCGGCAGACGATCGTTCCCGATGCAGGGAGTGTCCCTTCCAGTTGTGCCGTCTTATCACTGTCGAGTCGAAAGAGGGACGTATCAAGTGGGTCATAAATACCAACAAGAAAACGAAGCCGCCGCGGGGTGTCGTCGCTGCTTGAATAGTGGAAGGTGAAGGTTAACTCCTCTCCCGCTTCAATTCGTTCGTTCCCATCCGGGCCCGTGATCTTCAGCTCTTCGAAACGGACCAGCCCTGAACCGCGTCGGTCCTGGCGATCGCTGATATTGATCTGTCGGATTGGTTGAGACGAATCGAGATACCGGTTGATCGCTTCATCGATTGTACCATCATAGGCCAGTTTTCCCTGATCGATATAGATACCGCGCTGGCAGAGATTCTTCATGGCCGTCATCTGATGACTGACAAACAACACTGTCCGGCCCGAACGTGAGACGTCTCCCATTCTGTTCAAGCATTTTTTCTGAAATGCGGCGTCGCCGACTGCCAATAGTTCATCAACAAGAAGAATCTCAGGTTGTAGATGGGCGGCGACGGAGAAGGCCAGACGCATATACATCCCGGAGGAGTACCGTTTGACAGGCGTGTCGAGAAACCGATCAATCTCGGCGAAGGCAACAATCTCATCAAAGCGGTCTCGCACTTCCTTCTGACTCATTCCGAGGATTGAACCATTAATGAAGATGTTTTCCCGGCCGGTCAATTCGGGATGAAATCCCGTCCCCACTTCCAGCAGCGAACCCACCCGTCCATACATCGTTGCCCTACCGGATGTGGGTTCAGTGACACGAGAAAGAATCTTCAGAAGAGTGCTTTTGCCAGCTCCATTGTGTCCGAGAATTCCCACCGCTTCCCCAGCGGAGACATCGAACGAGACCTCGTCCAATGCCCAGACATGAGGATTCGCTTCAGCCGATGGTATCATTTGTTCGCGAGTGAAGGGCTTTTTAAACCAGCGCGTCAATGAATCTCGCAGCGCGTAATAGGGTTCACGCGTTCCGAGTTCGTAACGCTTCGAGAGTTGTTCAACACGTAACGCGAGATCCGTCATCGGATTTAGTTTTTCGATTCTCGACCACCGACAGTGCCCCGATGGTTAAAACAAATATGATCAATTCCCTCACCGCACACGGCCGAACAGTCTGCTGTGATTTATAGGTGATCCGCTAGCGTCCGCTGCATCTGTTGAAAGTAATACATCCCACTGATGAATAACAGGCACGTTACTAAACTCGACATTACGACGAGTGCCATTGGAAATGGTCCGTCGGTGAAGATCGTCCAGCGAAAACCTTCGATTGCTCCCGCGATGGGATTCATTCCGTAGAGAACTGTTCCGGGCAGCCCCCATTTTTCTTGAACCGCCTCCGCCGGATAAACGATGGGTGAAGCGAACATCCAGAGCTGCGTCAAAAACGAAAGCGTGTAGCGCACATCCCGGTAATTCACATCTAATGCGGACAACCAGAGCCCCACTCCCATTGCGGCAACGAAAGTCAGTATGACGAACAGCGGAGCAAACAAAATCAGTAACCCGGGCCAGAGTCCCGACCCAATCAAAAAGCAGCCCAGGATCAGAGAAGCGATTAGAAAATCAGGCAGCCCCGCCAGAATGACGGAGGTAGGAACGAGAATGCGGGGGAAGTACACCTTCGTTACGACTCGTTCGTTCACAACCAGGCTGGTGCTCGCATCGGTTAGGGATCTGGCAAAGAACTGCCACATTACCAGACCAGTAAGAACAAACAGATAGTAGGGGACGCTGCTGTCAGCCGGTTGAATATATCGACCCAGAAAAAGGGTGAAAATTGTCATCAGCGCGAGGGGTTGGATAATCGTCCAGAGCAGACCGAGTACCGTTTGTTTATAGCGAACTTTCAAATCTCGCAGAATGAGCATCCACAGCAATTCTCGATAGCGCCACAGTTCACCCCCGTCAGGAAGGCCCCAGCGAGAGCTCGGTTTGATTTCAATTCGATGACGAGGAGCTTCATCTCTGTTCCCGGTTTCATTAGTCCCGGGGGCGAGAGTTTGCTCAGGCGAATCGGACACGTCAGCGACTCCTGGCTGAACAAAGCAGCATGAATGGATCGAAGAGAAAATAACGGAGAAATGAGAAGGCGAACCACTTACAAGCAGGGTTTACAGCAGCGAAATGCATCGTAACCAACCCTGCTCGTCAGGAACATGATTCGAGCTCCTCTTTTCTCGAAGTCACCTCAGTCCGGTGGGCTTCCCTATTTAGACGAAACTCGGTTTTTTGATCAATGACGGGTCGATTTAGAATAATCGTGTTTGACGTAGATCAATAACCAGATTAGAGTTAGGGCTGCATTTCAGAAAAAAAGTCTGTTTCGAAATGCTGCGGGCAATAATTAGTCATCACATCGTTCCAGACCTGTTTCTCCACGCGGAACCGGTTTCGGACTCGGCCCCGCGTTTAAAGGTTGCATCGATAGTCCTATGTTAGGCGAACTGATTCCATGTGGTGGAGGGGATGTCATTCCCCTGATGAAACCACTCCTGCTGATTGGTCGGCGGAGTAGCTGCGATATCTCTCTGCGCTTCCAGAACGTCTCTTCACATCATTGCGAACTCGAACTGATCAACGGTTACTGGCAAGTTCGCGATCTGGGTTCCCGCAACGGGCTCAAAGTGAATGGGGAAGGTTGTGACTTGAACTGGGTCATGCCAGGAGACATTCTGAGCATCGCCAAACACCACTACGAAGTGAACTACACCCCGCTCGGCGACGCACCTCCTCCAGCAGAGATCGATCCGATGTCCATTCCACTCATGGAAAAAGCAGGACTCGTGAAACGACGCCGCGAACGCCAGCAATCTTCTTCAGAATCCCACGCGAACCTCGACTGATTGTCGTCAGTCTGTAAGAATGGGATGCAGCTCGGGGATGACCTCGCGCTCTGGAGGCGTCTTCGGTTTTTACGAAGCTCCCCTTTACTTCATTCGCATCGCTGACTTCAATTTCATTGAGGGAGAATAAACGCGCTTGGCTCGTAAAAAGTCTGACAAAAAAGGTCGTAAGGTTCGTGTCGAGTTCCGGAAGAACCGGGGCAAGAAGAGCCGCAAACGGGATTTCACGCGCGAAGTCAACGCGGGAGAAAACGTCGAAGACCTGAAAGCCTCCGAACGCGTCACTGGACGCAGCGATCAGACGCGCTATCGCACGATCATCGCCGATACCAACGATAAAGGAGAACTCCAACTCGATATCGACGAAAGCGAATGCTTGCGTGGGCGGGTACTCTCGGCGATTGGCCTGAACTGCTCGGTCGAAGGAGAGGATGGCAAACAATATTTGTGTACCGTTCGCAGAGTTCTCAGAACTTTATCCCGCGACGCGCGAAATGCAGTCGTTGCCGGTGACCGCGTTCTCTTCCGTCCCGATGGAGACGAGCAGGGAATGATTGAACGGATTGAACCCCGTAAAGGAGTTCTCTCCCGTACCAGTAACAATCGAGAGCATATCATCGTCGCCAATATTGATCAGATTCTGATAGTGGTGACTGCGGATCAATCAACACTCAAAACCAATCTGATCGACCGGTTTCTCATCAGCGCGGAAAAAGGAGGGACAGAGGCGATCATCTGCATTAACAAAGCCGACTTGATTGATCCCGTCGATCTGCAACCGATTCTCGGTTTATACGCGCAGCTTGGTTACCGGGTGTTGGCAACCTCGATCATCAACCGAATGGGCCTGGAAGAACTCCGCAAGCTGCTAAAAGGAACTCAAACGGTACTCACTGGCCAAAGTGGTGTCGGTAAGTCATCCCTGATCAACGAAGTTGCTCCCTCTATTGATCTCGATACACGCGAAGTCAATGCGATATCAATGAAAGGAAAGCATACCACCCGCACGACGCAACTGTTACAGCTCGACTTTGGTGGCTGGGTCGTCGATACACCCGGTATTCGCCAGCTTGAACTGTGGGATGTCATTCCTGAAGAGGTCGAAGGGTACTTTATCGAGTTCCGGCCTTACGTCACCTACTGCAAATTCCCTGACTGCAGCCACACGCACGAAGAAGGCTGCGGAGTGAAGACGGCCGTCGAAAACCGCGAAATCAGCATGATGCGTTACGAAAGCTACCTCCGCCTGATCGACGAAAACTACGTGAAGGCGGACTCCGCCGAGAAACGATGATTTTGGGTGAATAGTAGATTAGTGGTGAAAATATTAGTGGGGTTCCGTTTAAGCATAATTGCAGGTAATGTGATTTTGAAATTCATGTTTGAGTCGAGTAATTTATTTGGAATCAGTGAATGTCAGATTTGAAAAATCAGAAGTCCCGATATATATCTTTTCTTGATGAGTCTGGCGACCATTCCTTGGATAACACTGATCCAGATTTTCCGATATTTGTGCTGTCACTCGTACTGATTTCTCGTAAAGACTATGAGAAGAATGTTATTACGGCGGTTAACAGGCTCAAACTACGGTTCTGGGATCACGAAGGAATTAATTTCCACAGTCGTGACATCAGAAAACGACAGGGAGCTTTTAGTGAACTAATTGCTCGGAATAACTATCGAGATTTTGTGAGCGAGCTTTCTCAATGTATGGAAGATATGCCGTACACTCTTTTTGTCAGTGTTATACGTAAGGATATGTTAAGCCAGAAATACAAATATGCTGAAAATCCGTATGACCTCTCGCTAAAGTTTCTTTTAGAGCGAGTGCTCGATTTTGTGAAAGCGAAAGGAATAAAAGAGTTGCCTATCATCGCTGAAGCTCGTGGCAAGAATGAGGATAATCAATTGAAGGCAGAATTCTTCGATCTACTGGGCAGGGGAACCGGTTTTGTTAAAAAAGAAGAATTTCAGAAGTGCAACTTTCAATTGGAGTTCCAAAAGAAATCCAATAACTTGGCTGGGATTCAAGTTGCAGATTTGTGTGCTTATCCCTGTGCTCGGTATGTAATTGACCGGAGTAAACCAAATCCTGCATTCGACGTAGTTCGCAAACATATCTATCGTCCGCATTGTGGTTTAGGCGTAGGGTTTGGCTGGAAGATTTTTCCATAAAAAAACGGATAACTCCGTTATCCAGAGTTATCCGCCGACCGGGATATCCCCAATCCATCTACCATTATCGGTGCCACAGATTCATTTGTCAAGTGGAAATATCAAATCACAAGTGTTTTGGGATATTATTCTCTAGAATTCTTGGAACTCGTACATAGACGGAATCCAATCAAACTACTCCCCCTCAAACCCCAACTGCGCCTTCAGAAACTCCGTCGTCCCCACCAAGTTAATCTGATGCGGACCGTCGAAGTATTCGATGGTGGTTTGAGCATTCAGGCCCATCTGGTTGTAGTGACGACGGACTTTGGCGTATTCGGCGGCTACCCACCGGTCGGGGGCGACGCCGTCGTTGTGGCCTCGCTCCACCATAAATGGGCGCGGAAAAATGAGTGTTGCCAGTTCGGCGTAGTTGGCCAGATTTCCCATGTTCCATTCGAAGATTTCGTATTCACCGTGGAAGACGTAGCAGTACCGTTCGCTGTTGCAGGCAATCTTGACGATCCATTCATCAAAGTCACCCGAACAGATCGACAGGCAGTACTCATCCACAAATGGCGGAACTCGCATCGCCGTCTTCCCACCATAAGAGAGGCCATAAAACGCCATTCGGTTCGCATCGACATAAGGAAGTTTTCCCAACCAGCGTAACGTCTGCCGATGTTGAGGAATGATGTAGCTGAAAAGCGAGCGTTTAAGTAGGTTCGATTTCAGTTGCAGCGTACGGAATTGATCTTTCCCTCGATACGGGTTCTGAGGCGAATAGGTGATGAAGCCCTGTTTGGCCAGCTCGGACGCGAAGGCTTTGTAATACCTGAATCGGTCTTCTTCATAGGTAACACAATCCATCGCCAGCCCTTCCAACCCATGCTGGCACACGACGAGCGGTCGTTCTTCGCCTTCTGGAATGTGATGCGGGACGAGTAGAATTCCCCCGGCAATGACTTCAGGAAAAACGTCGAATACCACTTCGTAACCGGTGAAGTGTTCGTTCTCCATGATTTTCCGTGTGCGAACATTCGGAGCAGACAGGGGGAGGTCAATCTTCCCGATGAAGCCGGTCTCCATTTGCTCTTTCAACTTGGCGGTTGATTTGGTCCACGCTTCAGGACTCGAATGATCAGCACTGCTCCACAGTTGCTCTCGCACCTTATGGCACTCGTCGAGCAATCCCTGGGTGAAGTTGGTCAATTCAGCAACCTGCTTCTGTTGTCGCTGGTTAAGTTCATCGTCCTTCGGTGTCTGCAGTATCTTGAGGTTGGTGTTGGACGAAGAATTCTTCTGTGGATCAATATTGGCGACGGCCGCAATGACCTCGGGTTGAATCGAGTTCGCCGCCGCTTTCTCCCAGACCATCAACTGATCAGGAACATTCAATTGTTGAAAATAAGTTCCCGCCAGTTTCAGTTCCGCTTGCACGGACGTCCCCGGTGATTCTATTCGACCTGGCGCGGCAGTGCTGTGATGCCCCTTGATTGCCTCAGGGGGGCCAGCGACTTCGGGGGATGCGGTATTCACGACGATCAACTCTCTTGGAGCGATCATCCCGGCGAGTTGAGCGTCGCCAAACTTGGTGAGCAGTCCCCATACGTTGCGATAAATCGGTTCCTTCCAGACCGATTCCCGTTGGTCGAAGTAACCCGCACAGATCGTCGTATCAATCCGCTCATCAATCGCGCCACTGTAAAGTGCGAGTAGTCCACCTTCGCCAATTCCAGCAATGACGGATTGCTCGGTTGTCCCAAGTTGTTCCAGTGCGTCCAGCCCCGCGAGAACTTTCTGGACTTCATAACCGATGATGTGCCGACCGAGTATGAATGCCTGCCGGTAGATCCATTCCCGGTGGGGTTGGTTGGTGAAGAAGACATCCTCGTGCCCGGACCAGGTCTGCTCCCGATTGACGAGCGTCGGGACGAGGACCCGGTATCCAGCCTGCGCGAGAAACAGAGGGAACCGGCCTTGCTCGGGTACGCCGGGCAGCAGACCGCACAGTTGCTCTGGCGTCCAGTCCGCATCGGGGAGGGCGACCGCGTTCCCTTTCGCACCGCCAGTTGGCAGCAGCAACAGTCCTTCGCCCGTCACCCCTTCCAGCACGGACCATCGGACCCGATGAATTTCAAAGTCGGCCCCTTGCGCTACGAGCGACGGTGAATCTAAGGTGCTGATCAATTCGAACTTGGGATTGGGAACTCGTTCATCCACAACTCCGATGATTTGTTTGAATTCCTCTCGCAGTGGCGCGACTGTCTGGTAGAAGGTTTCCTGTGAGGTAAAGTCGACCGGCCAGTTGTTGATCCGTTCTTGGCGAGCCTCTTCAATTGCTTTCAGAGCGAATCGGTCGATCCCGGCTACCATCACTTCGTCCAGGGGTTGTTCCAGTTCCAATAACGTCGTCCCGGGAAGTACATCGGGCGACTCGGCAGAGAGAATGGACGGCATGAAGCCGAAGACAAGTAGGGCGAGCAAGCAGATAGTCGAGCGATACATGAGCGATCCCGTTGAATAGAATGGGAGAGACTTCAAAAGGAGGAGAGAGCGTTTGAAGTGGAAAAGAAAAACCACAGAGTGAACAGGGGCGTTCTCTCTGTGGCGGGGATTTCGATCAGCTGAATTCAGCAGTGGGTGCGATGTTATTTCTCCACTGATGATCCGAACAACAGGATGTTGTCGAAACTGCCTGTATCATCGAAGGAGCCGACACCGACGCGACCTGTAGTGAAGGTCGAGTCTTCCGCCCGCATCACGGGTTTGTCCATGTTGTCGAAGTAAACTTCAATACTTCCGTTACCCGTGTCGCGAACGATGCGGGCGTGATGCCAGTTGTCATCCCAGTCGGTTCCAGGGGTCGACTCAAGGGAGATCATTTTGCGATCCGCATTGTTGACGATGAAAATCTGGTTCGCATTCGGGTCTGCTTTTTTTCCAAGGTGGACGTAGTAGAGATGCGAGTCGTCCTGGTACCCAAAGAACATGCAGAGGTCCCGGTGACCATAATCTTCATGAGTCGATTGCAGGTGCAGATCGAGAACGAAGTCAGAGACGGTGGCATCTTTTATCAGACTACGGTTGTAAGGGGAGCGAACGGGCGGATTGAAATCGCTCCGTTTTTTGTTGAGGTTCAGCACGTGGTTGTTGCCCTGCTGAATGACTTCCCATGCCGTTGCATCGGTAGGTTCCCACAGTTCCGCCGCACCCGATTCAAAGTTATCGGAGAAAACAAGCGGCAGCCCCTTCATCGAGAGGGTAGGGTACTTCAATGGGTCCCCCGGACCTGCTGTCTGGGCGAATGCAGCGGAGGGAATAAGAACAGCCAGTCCGGCAACTAGCATGAGTGATAAACGAAGAGCAGGCATTGTGTAAAAAACTCCCGGGTGGTTGAAACTCGAAGGAAACAGTCGCCGACAAACCCCGGCAGAGCAAACCCACCCGAATTCATCCCCTCTATTCAACACGATGCCCCGACGAGGCACAAGGATATGATACCGGGAAATGGAGTAGCAATTGAAAGTTCGAGAAGAGGAAAAAAGGAATCATTCAGAACGAAGGCAAATAATCTCTAATACAAAGATGCTATTTCCCCTTTACGAAAACCGTTTCGTAAAGGGAAAGCAAATGGCACTGGATCACTGCATGTCAGCTAATTCGACGCCATTCTTGAAGACTCTTGCATCCACAGGAATCTGAACCTGGTTGAAAAAAACATCGTCGTATTCAGGGGAGAAACTAAAATCATCGATAGTATATTCATACTGTCGATCCCAGTTTTTTTTGATCCTTTTCGTACCGTTCTGGATTGTACTAAAAAATTGTATGAGGCTTTGTTGTGGATACCAGACCCCCGATGTGGTTTGGCTCCATTTCAGGACTGTTCCTGCAGAGGCAGGAGTGGTGGTTGAACCGAACTTGGGGTCATACATTTCATGTCTCTCGGTAAGAAAGTTCTTGGCATTGTTCAGGATAAACACTTCTCGATGGCCAAGGTCTTCTAGTCGATGTTGTTCAATGGTCGTTGACTGGTGAAACTGGAAAGTCAATCTCGTGTGGTTTGGGAACTCTGCCGACTTTAATTCTTCAATCTCTATTGTGTACGGATTATAAAGACGCTTACTCAGGGCAGGGTCGCTTTTCGCTTTATCATATCCTTGCATTGCAACACTGAGTTTTCCTGAACTGAATGTGCTATTTGGGATAGCCAGCTTGTAAGGGAAACTCTGATGTAAATGATTTGTCGTATCGCGGTCGGTAAGATAGGCAAAAACACCAAGTGTACTACTTGCAACTGAAGTTATTTCTTTTCCATTGTATTGTGTGAAATATTTGGAAAGTTCTGGGACTAGTGGCTCATTGTCTATTGTTTCAAATGTGTCTGTGTAGAGATGTTCTTTAGTTGTCGAACTAAAGAACATCTCTCCTTGTGAAACGAAGTGCACTTTGTCAGTGAAATAGCGATAGGCTCGAAAAGGTGAGGCAGGTCGATTTTTAGGTTCCCCGATTCTTTCTTTGCGGATGTATTCACATGTGTATTGTACGTCTAAATCACCCGAAAACAGTTTTTCAGTTTCTGTGATTTTTTCGATCAGTTGATCCAAGTCGACATCCTGTGCGACGACCTGCGACCATCCAGCCAGCAGCATCAGAGCACAGGCGAAAAACAAATTCTTTTTCAGGTAAGTCAGCATTAAATTATCGCTTTATATTAATGGGTAAAGCAAGCCTAACTCAGCACATCCACAATCGCCGTACCCTCCGCGATGTTAATCGGTCTGCCCAGGTTCGACATGTTCTGGGTGTAGGACGGGATGTCGACTGCGTCGCAGAGGGTGGTGAGGACGTCGCCGACTTCGACTTTCTGGTTGGTGACTTCCATACCGGATTCGTTGGTGGCACCGTAGACCTGACCGCCGTTGATGCCGCCTCCGGCGAAGACACAACTCCAGGCCTGGGCGAAGTGGTCGCGGCCACTGTTCCCGTTGATGTTCGGGGTGCGACCGAACTCTCCCATCCAGAGGATCGTCGTCGTTTCCAGCAGGCCTCGTTGGTCAAGATCGGTCATTAAGGTCGACCAGGCAGAGTCGAGTTCACCGGAGAGATTTTTGACAGCAGTAAAGTTGTCCGCGTGAGTGTCCCAGCTGACACCGTCGAACGGAACTTCAATGACGGAGACTCCCGCTTCGATCAGCCGACGCGCGAGCAGGCAGCTTTGACCGAAGACCCCCGTTCCGTAAGCCTGCCGCAGTTCCTCGGGTTCATCGCTCAGGTCGAACAGTTTTCCTGCCGGACCATTCATCATATTCATCGCCCGTTGATAAACAGTCTGATGCGAGGCGAGTGCCGAGGACGTTCCCTGCCGGTTGGCAAAGTCGGTCTGTAACCGGCTCCAGAGTTCAGTCCGTTTCTGATGCTGGTCGGCATCCAGACTCCCCCCGAGGGCAAGGTCTTCTACCCGAAACGAGGGATAAGCCATCGCGGCGTTTTCGTTGTTGGGATTGCTTTCAGCAGAGGCATCCGTAGGCGTACCGCCTCCCTGGGATGGTATGGCCTGAGCCCGGACAGAGAGAGGGGCGAAACCGGGGCCGAGAAACCCCGGGCCGATTTCCATGCCGAAGTTAATCAACTGACCACCAACAGACATGAAGTTGGGCAACGTATCGTCTGAACCACGAAGTTCTTTCGATAAGGAAGCACAGATCGATGGATAGTTAATCGGTGCCCCGGGACGCTGGCCCGTGTGCATCAGGTACGTTCCGCGGGCGTGGTCTCCTTCTTTGGTGCTGAGGCTGCGGATGATCGCCAGCTTGTCTGCCTGTTGCGCCAACTGCGGAAGATGTTCGCTGATCTGGATACCGGGAACGTTGGTGTCGATCGGTTTGAACTCGCCTCCGTTCTCATGTTCCGGTTTGAGGTCGAACGTGTCTAGCTGACTCGGGCCCCCCGTCATCCAGAGGACGATCAAATTGCGTTTCGGGGAACCCGTTTTTTCCGCCGCCATCGCCTGCGCGAGTGGTCGCAACCAGGGACTGGCACTCGCCCCCGCGATACTTCCCGCAAGAGTCTGCAAACAGCGACGTCGATTGATGTTCCACACAGGGACACCTCTTTTATTGATAGTTGAATGTTAATTAATTGACTAATCGGCAGTCTGTTAACTGCCGATTAGTCTGATTGTCTCAAGGTGTAAATGATCTCAATCTGTAACTCATCTTAAGCTATTAATGACCAAGCCCGCAGTGACATACGGAGTAAGGAAAACTGGTCAAATTACGATGAGATCTTTCCTCAATAATTCATGGTGAATTCTGCCGAATTGAGCAGTGCCCAGAGAATGTGACCGAGGGCGGCTTGCTTCGACTGGGAATCAGGTTGTTCGTTTAAATAGTCGAGAAACATCGCCGCTGTTTCCTCCTCAGGGGGATGCGATAAGGTGGCCAGAAAGAGCGTATTGATTCGTTCGGCATCGGTGTAGAAGGGGGCCGAGAGTGCCTTCAGTATATTGCTCTCTTCAACCGTGACCGCTTGATTGGTTAATGTTCCATTCATCAATGTCAGTGCCTGAGGAATGCCTGATTGATAATCGGTCTGATTGTCGCCCGTCCGTTTGAATTTCTGAATGAACTCCGTCCGTCGGGGATCAATATCAAACATACCGGCCGCCGAAGAAAGCAGCGGTTGTGAAGTTGCCTGAGCTAAGCCGTCGTACAGTTGGTCGGCGGTGAAAGGTTTCATCGCATGTCGGGCGAAATAGCGGATACGTTGGTCGTTTTGCTCTTGAGCTTCGTTTTCTGCTCCACGGCTGGAAAGTTGATACGCGTGCGTGTTGGTTAATTCTCGCAGTAGATAACGCAAGTCGTATTGATGCTCTACAAAGTCATGGGCAATCAGGTCGAGTAGCTCTTCATCCATGGGGGGATTACTGCTGCTGAAGTTGTCAGGAGGGTTGACGATTCCTAACCCAAACAGATGCGACCAAACCCGGTTCACCGTCGCTCGGGCGAACAGCATGTTCTCTTCGCTCGTCATCCAGTCGGCGAGCGCCGACCGGCGAGTGGTTGTCTTAGTATCGATTGGTTCCGTTTCACCGAAGTAGCGGGGGAGAACTTTCTCTTCGCTATCCGGTAGAAAAACTTCGCCGGTAGGCAGATCTGTCAATTGGGGGCCTCCCTGTATCATTTGTCCGTTGCCGTCTGCCTGTGGTGAAATCTGAGCGAAGAAGGCGGCGAAACTCCAGAAGTCGGTCTGCTTCCAGTCGTCAAACGGATGATCGTGACATTGTGCACAGTCGAGTTGCACTCCCAGAAACGTTCGTGAGGTACTGCGGGCGAGTTCTTCCGGTTTCACTTGGAGCGATGAATAATACAGCGCCGGTCCAACTTGATCGAAACTTCCTTCGGCCAGTAGTAATTCCCGTACGAGTTGGTTGTAAGAAACGTTGTCTCGAAACCGACTACGGAGCCATTCTTCGAACCCACCGATCTGGGCGGCATTCAGGTTTTCGATGTTCTCCGAAAGTAGATACGACCGCCATAGATTCGCCAGATGCACCGAGTGCCGGGGACGGGAGAGCAGGTCGTCAATTAATTCGGCGCGGCGGTTGGGAGAATCGTTTTCCTGAAACTCATAAATCTCAGCAACGCGCGGAATGAGGCCTGTTAAATCGAGCGTCGCCCGGCGGATGAATTCGGTATCCGATGTAATTTCCGCCGGTTCGAGTTGTTGTGCTTTCCAAACGGTTTGCAGTCGAGCGTCAATCTGTTCGGCAAGACGCGATTCTTCGGCTGCAGCTGGAGACAAAAGCAGTCCGAATTGCCCCACGGATGCAAGACAGGTCAGAAGTAATAAAGAAAACCGGTATCCGTGAAGTCGCATAAGTATGTTACCTGAACAGGTCTGTTGAGAATGGCGCCTCTTGCATTATATAGGAGATACGAATTCACCCAACTTGTAAACCACAAAATGCGGTTATTTTAGCAAAATAGAGTTCGGTTCTCGAATTCCGCAGGTTCTCGAAAAAATCCTTCGACTGGTGTTCACTATAGAGGAGGAAAACCGGTTGATTTCCAGTGGTTTCCCTGCCTCAGCCTGACTACAATAAGCGTACTAACGATTCCGCAATAGTCTATCATCAACAGGTCTTGCCCCTTATGGATATGCCCGCTCCTGAGTCAAATATTCTCGACAACCTGGAAGCCCCCGCTGCCGCTTACGATGCCATCGTGATTGGCGCTGGCCCCGCCGGAAGTTCGTTCGCCGCACTGTTCGCAGAGCAAGGGCATTCCGTCCTGCTACTCGAGCGAGCTCCTTTTCCCCGGTTTCATGTAGGGGAATCCTTGATTCCCGAAACCTACTGGGCATTGGAGCGACTGGGGCTCATCGAAAAAATGAAGGCCTCCGAGTTTCCACGCAAATACAGCGTACAGTTTATTTCCGGTGACGGAAGAGAATCGTCTCCGTTTTACTTCGATGAATACAACGACCACGAAAGCGCGATCACCTGGCAAGTCGTTCGCAGCGAATTCGACCAGCTTCTCGTCGACAATGCCCGCGAGAAAGGGGCCGATGTCCGTATAGGCGGGCAGGTATTGGATGTCCTTTTTGACGGCGACCGCGCCACGGGAGTGAAGGTTCGCTTCGGAAAAGGAGACGAGGCAACCACCCAGGAGATTGCGTCCAAAGTGATTGTCGACGCGTCCGGACAAACTGCTTTTCTGGCCTCCCGGCTCAAATTGAAAGAACCCGATCCTCAACTGCAAAAAGGAACGGTCTGGTCGTACTTTAAAGGAGCCCGACGTGGTGAAGGCCGAGACGAGGGAGCAACGCTCATTCTCTCCACCGAAGGCAAGAAATCCTGGTTCTGGTACATCCCATTAACAGATGACATTGTCTCCGTCGGTTGCACTGGCGAAATGGATTACATGTTCGGCAATAAGAGAGGGACTCCAGAAGAGATCTTCAAGGACGAACTGAGCCGCTGCGTCGGTTTACAAAGCCGACTGGACTGTGCCGAATGGCCCACCGAGTTCCGCACCACGAAAGACTTCAGTTACAAGTCGACTCAAGGTGCCGGCCCCGGTTGGATGTTGATTGGTGATGCCTACAGTTTTATCGACCCAGTCTATTCCTCCGGCGTGTTTCTCGCGATGCATTCCGGCATGGTCGCCGCCGATGCCGTTCACGAAGCCCTGCAAGCGAACGATCTCTCTCCCGAACGCCTCGGAGCCTGGCAAGCCGACTACCGTAAAGGAGTCGAGAACTTCCGTAAACTGGTTCTGGCCTTCTACACTCCCGAATTCCGTTTTGGTGAATTCCTGAAGGTCCACCCGCAATATCACTCCAACCTGGTCGATATCCTCATCGGCGACGTCTTCAAACCCAATGTCGGCGAAATGTTCGAAGCCATGGACAAATACCTGCCCGCGATTAAGTAAGGGTGAGGAAGTGTTTAGTAATGACTCCACGAATTTCCCGGAGAAGGCTGTTTTTCTCTTAAGTGAATTACCAAAAATTGGAGAGTAGTTATTACTGACTTATTGTCTGAGTATGTTGCGAAACACACCGTGTGAAAAGAGTAATCACAAACGAGCCTTGCCTCTGAAAAGAATATCTCAGACGAGCAGAGCCTGCCTTAAATTGGAGAATGGTTTCTCCGGTCTACGATGTTGGTCTCCAGTCAATGGTCATCTGCGGTGTTCTGTTCTTGATCTCGCTCATCTTTCTATTGGCTGATTGCTTTCTGTTGACTGATTGAAAGTGGCTTCGCGTATCGAGGATACTGAAAGTGTGAGAGTGTCGGTACCTTTGAGCTCAGGGGTAAGTCCGGGTATAGTCTGCTTTTCTCCTTCTGGTTTCTCTCAAAGATGACATGTGCCATGTCGACTCCTCCCCTCCCTGATTCCGCTGAAACTGCGCCCGCTCCCCGCTGGGGGATTCCGATTGGGTTTGCTCTGTTTGCAATCACGCTTTTGCTCCCCGTTCCCGAAGGAATGCAACCCGCAGCGATGCGGTTGATTGCGACTGTCGTGTTAATGGGGGTCTTCTGGTTCACCGAGGCTCTTCCCACTGGTGCGACCAGTCTAATTCCTCTCGTTGCTTTCCCGCTGCTGGCCATCATGCCTTCCGACGTGGTCAGTCAGCAATATATGGATCAAAACATCCTGCTGTACCTGGGCGGGTTCATCATTGCGCTTGGGATTGAGAAGTGGAACCTGCATCGGAGGATGGCGCTGCATGTCGTGAAGCGCGTCGGAGAAAATCCGCGCCGTCTGGTGCTGGGGTTCATGCTGGGGACAGCCTGTATGTCGATGTGGATCAGCAATACCGCATCGACTCTCTTGATGTTACCGCTAGCGACGGCGCTGTTAACTTCGCTACGGGAAACGGGACGCACCCGTAAAGAACTGGCGCTGCTCTCGCCAGTCTTATTATTGGGTATAGCGTATGCTGCCAGCATTGGCGGCAGTACGACATTGGTAGGAACGCCAACAAATCTGATTTTCGTGAAAGTCTGGGCGGATCAATTTCCAGATCAAGCTCCGCTTTCGGCCGGACAATGGATGATTCATTTTGTGCCGGTGGGAATCGTGCTCTTGATCACCGCGTGGTTGATGTTAATTCGTGGATTGCCGCGTATGTCTGATAGTACCGTGGGGGAAACCGGTTTCATCGATCGCAAACTGCGTGAGTTGGGACCACCTTCGCAGGCCGAATACGTAATGGGAGTACTGTTTGTCTGCACGGCGTTCTTGTGGATTTTCCGAGAGCCTATCCAAATCACCGAGCAGTTTGTGATTCCCGGGTGGCGTCCATTTCTGTTAAGTCATCTCAGTTATTTCAGCGAAATCGATCTGACGAAAACCAAGTATCTGCACGATTCAACCGTAGCGATTGGCGTCGCACTACTGATGTTCTTCATCCCAGTCAAAGGGCAGGGGGCGAAATTCGCCAGACCTCTTATGGATTGGGATACGGTTAACAAAGTTCCCTGGGCAATTCTGTTTTTAATTGGGGGTGGGTTTGCGATTGCGTCTGCCGCGCAGGCCACCGAACTTTCCAACTGGATCGGACAAGTTCTCGTCACGCATCTTTCCGGTTGGCCTCCCTGGGCGTGGGTTCTCTCGATCTGCCTGTTGATGACTTTTTTAACCGAGTTCACTTCGAACGTGGCCACCGCCAGTGCGCTAATGCCAATCCTGGCACTCACGGCAATAGGTTTGGGAACCGACCCACAATTGCTCATGCTCCCCGCAATTCTTTCGACCAGTTGTGCCTTCATGATGCCCATTGCGACGCCACCGAATGCGATTGTCTACAGTTCGGGCGTGGTGAGCATGCAGCAAATGGCGCGGGTGGGGATTCAGATGAACGTCGTCTTCGCTCTGATCATCACCGCAGCAACATTCCTCTGGCTGACATGAGAGCGTGGCCATGTCGCAATAGCTGATCGGTTTTGGAGTAGAGGGGCGCAATCAGGGCTCAGAAGGCACAAAAAGCGAGGTGACTCGAGAGATTCAGCTCAGGATTGTTCGCGTTTAACGTTAAAACCCATGTAGCCAACGATCGCACAGCAGATCAGCAGGACGATGTCGAGGGTGGTCGTTCCGCGGAAGGGGATCCCCAGAATCAGGTCGAGAATACAGAGAATACCAACCACGATGGCGACGGCCAGTGATCCGTAAACCATTTTTTTGACGGTGCGATTCATTGGAAATCTAATCTCAACGTGTTGGGCGGTCAGGAATTACATCAGTCTCATTTTGTGTTAAAAGACGACTGATGGCAAGTATACCCCACGAATTGCCCCGATTGCCAGCCGGTTTTTTCTTGGGCAAGTCTTATAATCCTCCCTTTTTCCCCGAAAACAGGGCCATATGTCCGTAAGATGGGGCCTGTTCCAGGCCTGTTTCCTGCGGGAACTCCCCGAACCGTCCAGCAGCCACCCGTCGAGGTTGACCTTAATCCCGTAGTGAATCTATACTTGCGACTTTCGATTTTTCCATCTTCCCCCCCCCCTCGAACCGGTCTCGATCATCGTTGGTGGCATTTGCTGACCCACTCTATGGATTGCAGCAGAGAGCCCACCTGCAGGTGAACCGAGGCAGCTTCCAGAATTTCTCGCAAGGGCGAGTCCATGAAAAGTGAAGAACGCCACCATCTTAAAGAAAACGATCTGCAGAACTTGCTGGTGAAAACCAAGCCTTTTCTGGAGAAGAATCTCAGCATGATCGTTGCCGTTGGACTGGCCATTGTGATTGCTGCGGTTGTCTGGTTGTGGATGCATCGACCTCCCTCTTCCGAGACCGCCAGTGCGGCGTCGGGTATGCTTACCGCTTATACACAGCAGGATTACGGCAGCATCGCTTCCGATTCCCGTTACAAAGATACTCAGATTGGGTACTGGGCTTCCGTTAAAGAAGCCGACGCGCTGCTTGCTAACGGCGTTATTTTGATGTTTTCGGACCGCGCGGGCGCCGTTTCTGATCTTAAACAGGCACTTGAAAACTACAACTTGATTCTGGAAAAATCCTCAGACAAAGAATTACGGGAACTCTCGCTGTATGGCAAAGGCTGCACGCTGGAAGCGTTATGCGATGGTGACACCACAGAGGCAGTTGAAACTTTCGAAATCTTCGTCAACGAATTCGGAGAAACATCGGTCTACACACCCGATGCCGTTAGACGCGCACAACGGTTGAAAAAACCGAACGTCCAGGCGATGTATAAATGGATGGCTGAAAACGCCGGAAAACCCATCGCCGAACAACGTCCCCTGGATGGAATGTTAAACAATCCTCTCGAAGGACTGCTCTCACCAGGCGGTAGTGTCCCCGGAGCCACTGTCCCCGGAGCCACTGTACCGGATGCGTCTGCCCCTACTGGACCGCAGATGACGCCGCAGTCGCCTGCAAAAGCGGAAACTGCCACGCCTGAAGAACCAGCCAGCGAAGATTCGACTCCAGCAGAACCTGTCACGGAAGATCCCGCTGCAGAAAAACCAGTCACTGAAGAGCCAGCAACTGAAGAACCTAAACCGGCTGAATCTACTCCTGAAGAATCAGCCAGCGAAGAAGCCAAGCCAGCGGAAGCAACGGAAACTGCTGCTGAGACTTCGGCAGAAGAGGTTCCCGCTGAACCCGCCCAACCCGAATGAATAACGATAACGATAACGAATCTGAAGACCCCTTGGAATTCTTAGAGACACCACCGGAGCTGACTTCGGATCCGGTGGATCTGGTCGTGGAGTCCCGGGCACATGGCTGGCGACTTGACCATTACCTCACGCGGCTCTACCCCAACTACAGTCGTCAACTGTTCAATCGTGCAATCCGCATCGGTGCGGTGCAAGTGAATGGGCTGGACGCCAAAAAATCGCGCCGTTTACGCGTGAACGATCGCATTACTGTCCGGCTTCCGGAAGAGCCGGACAGCAGCATTCAGCCCGAGAACATCCCGCTTGACGTAATCTATGAAGATGAGCATCTCGTCGTCATTAACAAACAAGCCAATATGATTGTGCACCCGGGGAAAGGCAACTACAGTGGAACTCTGGCCGGGGCACTGCAGTTTCATTTTGATCAGCTTTCCGACAGTGCCGGGCAACATCGACCTGGTATCGTGCATCGTCTCGATCGCGACACGACTGGCGTCATCATCATCGCCAAAAATAATCAGGTTCATGACAAGCTGAGCAAGCAGTTTGCAGATCGTGTCGTCAACAAGGAATACCGGGCGCTTACCTGGTACGAACTCGATTTCGATGCGGACTACATCGAGACGCACATCCGGCAAAGCTACCGTAATCGCGAACGGATGATCGTCACCGAAGAAGCCGAGAACACCCGGTTTGCGAAGACGTTCTTCGAAGTGCTCGAGCGTTTCGACGGTTTCACCTACGTTAAGCTGCTTCCCGAGACTGGCCGTACGCATCAGCTGCGAGTACACATGCAGCATAAGGGCTGTTCCCTGCTGGCGGACGTTCTTTACAAAGGGGGGCCGGAGTTCAGGCTATCCAATTTGACCGATGTCGCGTCATCAGGTCTGTCCGATATCGAATTGGACGAAGTTCTGATCTCCCGTCAGGCTCTTCATGCTTTTCGTCTCGAAATCACCCACCCGCAGAGTGGAAAAAGAATGCAATTTGAGGCACCATTACCGGAAGACTTTATGAAAACACTCGAAGCCCTCCGGCGTTATCGGTCCAAAAAATAATTCGCAACATGTCCTGTAGCTGCGATGACCGAGCAGTCTGATTGTTACAATACGACCGAGATTAATCCCGGGGAATCCCACTTTCAGTAAGGTGACACCATGAAACTGGCCAAAGTTGTTGCAGCAGGAGAAGTTACACCGGCAGTTGTTGAAGGCGACGAAGTCCGTCTGCTTGATCTGACTCAAGTTGAGAATGTGAAAACGCTGTCGGACATCCTGCATTCCCCTGATCCCGTTGGCTTAACCCGGTTCCTCATCGATACCAAGCTGGACCCCGTCTCGGTTGAACAGGTGGAATGGCTGCCACCGCTGGATCAGCAGGAAGTCTGGGCCGCGGGTGTGACCTACAAGCGGAGCCAACAGGCCCGTATGGAAGAATCCGAAACGGGTGCTTCTCATTACGATAAAGTTTACGAAGCGGATCGCCCCGAACTGTTCTTTAAAGCGACTCCCAACCGCGTCGTCGCCCCTGGTAAGCCTGTTCGTGTTCGCTATGACAGCAACTGGTCTGTCCCGGAGCCCGAATTCGCCCTGGTGATAAACCCTGACATGAAGATTGTCGGGTACACAATCGGAAATGACATGTCGGCCCGCGACATCGAAGGGGAAAACCCGCTGTATCTGCCCCAGGCAAAGTTATACAAAGAATGTTGTGCCCTCGGACCTTCCATTCTTTTAGCGGGCGACGGAGAGTTGAACCTTGCCGAAATTGAAGTCCGTTTGAAAATCGAACGCAATGGAGAAACCATCGTCTCCGGAGAGACCGCCCTCGATCAACTGCACCGATCTCTGACGGAACTCGTCGCCTGGCTTGGTCGCGATAATGAATTCCCTGGCGGAGCGATTCTGCTCACCGGTACCGGGATCATTCCTCCCGATGAATTCTCGCTCGAACAGGACGACCTTATTCATATGTCCGTCACTGGCATCGGTACTTTAACCAACCCGGTTGTGAAGGACTGATGACAGAATTGACTGACGACAGAATAGGCTGACGACGCTGGGAGCAGGTCGATTATTGATCGACGTCGACGACAACCAGGCACTGAACGCGACAGGGAGGCAACATCGCCATGGCGACAAATTGGAATCAAGTACGACAGGGCGATTGCATTAAAGGGATGCAACAGCTTGAAGGTGGCTCGGTTGATCTTGCTTTCGCCGATCCTCCGTTCAACATCGGATACGATTACGACACGTACAATGACGACCGCTCTGCTGACGAGTATCTCGACTGGTCGAAAACCTGGCTCAGTGAAGTTGTCCGAGTTCTCAAACCTGATGGCACCTTCTGGTTGGCGATTGGTGACGAATACGCGGCCGAACTCAAAGTCATGATGCAGAGAGAACTCGGCCTGCACTGCCGCAGTTGGGTCATCTGGTATTACACCTTTGGCGTGAACTGTAAAAACAAATTCAGCCGCTCGCACGCGCATCTCTTTCATATGGTTAAGAATCCGAAAGAGTTCACCTTCAACGCCGACGATCCTCAGATTCGCATCCCTTCCGCGCGCCAACTCGTCTACGGTGACAAGCGAGCCAACCCGAAAGGACGTCTGCCGGACGATACCTGGATTCTTCGGCCACAGGATATTCCAGAGTCGTTCCAATCCGAAGAAGATACCTGGTACGTCCCTCGTGTGAATGGAACGTTCAAAGAGCGCAAAGGATGGCACGGTTGCCAGATGCCGGAATTGATTCTTGCTCGCATTATCCGCGCCTGCACTCACGAGGGAGCCAAAGTCCTCGACCCCTTCTCGGGAAGCGGCACCACACTTGCCGTCGCTAAAAAACTCCACCGGGAATTTCTCGGATTTGAATTGTCCGAAGAATACACCACCCGCGTAAACGAACGCCTTTCGGAAATTACTCCCGGTGATCCATTACAGGGGACCGAAAACCCGCTCAAGAGTGCTCCTTCGACCAAGAATGGAAAGACACTCGAGTCGCGTCAAAAGAAGAACAAAACGATACCGAAAGAACGTCTCTAATCGCACGCTTCTTTAATGTTTGTTCACGGCTAATATCACCGCACGATTTCTCGTGCGGTTTTTTTTATCGACCTCAGTTTTTGCCCCGATTTCCCAGTGACTAAAAAAGTACAGGTTCTACTTCTAGACATGCGAGTTGGCTATCAATCATCACTTTTCAAAAATCCGAATGAAGAGTTCAATAACCTGGGACTCTTTGTCCTCCGGATTTTCACTGTGCTGAACGTAGCTTAAGAGTTTGATCGGCTCCCCTTTGAGGAGCCAAATCTGATCTCCTTTTTTCACAAACCATTCGTTATCGGACGTGAAAAAATGCGAACTTCCAACTCTCCAAATAATTCCTGGGCTTCTCTCGAAGAAGGCTTCAAGTCGATTTGAAAAAGGAGGTGAATCTAAATACATTTCAGACATAGTATGTTTGTAGATGGTGCCATCAGGAAGCGGCTGCATTCGATAAATTTCTGCGATGCACGGGGAAAAGTTTTCGATCGACACTTTGCAATCGAGTTTTTCATTCGACGTGGTGGATGTATCAATATAGAGCAGGGCATCGGCTGGGCCGCTGCTGAATGCGTAAACGAGGGCAAACGAGAATACACTCAGAATGAATAAACCCGACCCAATCCAGCGCCATCGTCGTGGGGCTTTCTGCTCCTCATTTTGTTTTTCTGCTTCTGTCGACATGTATTCTTCCTCGATTAGACCGATGCATATGACAGTTTGGATCATTACATTCCTGACCTGTTGACTTATTAACAAGTCTTGCTGTGGCGCCATTTTAACTATATAAAGGAGGTCTCTTCTACTTTTTCACATCTGCTACATTTCTGTAAGGGTACCAGCCCACTCGCTCAAAGGGGAAGCCTGTGCCGAAAACCTCTTTCGCTGTTCAATGTCCAGAATGTCAGACGCGTTTCAAAATGCGCGATAAGAAGGTCATTGGACGTAAGAAAAAATGCCCCCAGTGCTCTGCTCATTTCGTGGTTCGCCCCGAATCAACGGCAGATGAATTCGAATCAGTGGGGGCAAGTTCATCGGGAGGATCATCGCTTCCTCCAAGACGCTCGGCTCGGAAACCGGCCAAAAAACGCCGGGTGGTACGCGACGAATTCGAAGACGGACCGGCGACCGGCAAAAAACGTCGATCAAAAAAACGAGAACCCGAAAAGCAAGAAAGCAAAGTGCTCTTGTATGTACTCATCGGGATGATTCCTCTGTTGCTTTGTGGAATCGGAGCGCTGGTTTACTTCGTAGGCATACCTGGATCCGGAGGAGGTGCCATAGCAGAAGAGTTCGTCATGCCGGAAGAATATGACACCTGGGGAACGCGCGACAGTAATTTTCAATTTCAGTATCCCAAAGGATGGGCAGCGTCAGGGGTAAAAAAACGAGCTTCCGTCGAGCACGGCTCCATTAAAATCTCGGCAGAGGACAGCTTGGTGGGGTCGCTGTTTGCCGATATCTCCAGAGGCCCGGGTGTCATCGGCGAAAAGCCGGAGCGTTTTCCCGTCGACGATGTCCACGACCTCATGGGAGCCAAACTCGTCGAGAAGCACCCCGACTGGTCCGAAGTGGACCGTGACCGTCTGAAAAACAGAGGCGGAAACTCCCATCTATCCGAATACACTTACAGCACCTTTTTCGGAGGCGAACGCAAAGGGTATCGGCTCACACTCCTCAATGCGAAATATCAACTGAACGTACTGCTCGAATGCGATGCCGATGAATTCGAACAAGTCAAACCCCTCTTCGAAGAAATGATGCCTACCTTCGGCCCTAAATAAAATGGGGTCGTGGTGAGTCAGGCAGTTAATTCTGTTTGCATCAGTTCAGCTGTGTGAATCCGTGTCTTTCTGTGGTTCCAACCAACATCTTGCATTAAGTCACTTCGGTACTACTTCGCCAGTGACACACCGATGATCTCTTCGTGGTTGCGGACATAGATGTTCTTGTTGGCGAAGGCCGGGTGACACCAGACCATTTGCATTCCGTTGGTGGAAGGGCCAGGGTCGATCAGGTGGGTGCGATCGAGTTCCTGGTAACTTTCCGGGTTCAGGTTGGCGATGATCAGGTCGCCTTCGCTGTTAAATAGAAAGAAGCGGTCCTCCTGTTTTACTGCAAAAGCAGTCGCTCCTTTCTTAGAACGTTCCCCGGTCGTCGGTTCATACGTGCTCCAGAGATGGTCGCCCGTTTTGACATCAAAGCAGACAAACGCCGCATTCCCGTTCACACCATACATGAAGTCTCCTTCCATAAAGGGGATACTCGATTGCGCCGAAATCCCCAGGCGTCCATTCCCTTCCCACAACTGCTCGACGGCAGGCTTGTCCTTGTTCAATTGAAGCATCTCCGATTTCTGGGGCGTACCAGCGACAAACAGGTAATGGTTCTTCACCCTCGGAGTGATCACAGCCAGACCGTAGATCGTATCAAATGGGTGAGTCCAGTAGACTTCACCTGACTTCGGATTGAGACCGTTAACCGAGTCGCCCGACAGAATGATCAATTGCTCCACTCCACCCGCCTGAGTGATCGCTGGCGAGGAGTAACCGATATCGCTGGCCGACAAGCTCTTCCAGATTTCTTTGCCAGTCGTTTTATCAAACGCCACGGCAATCGAACCCTCTCCACCCACGATACAGAACAGCATGTCGTTATGGAGCAGGGGATGCGTGCAGGAACCCCAATGAGCCGGGCGGTCGTAGTATTTCTTTTTGAAATCGACTTCCCAGATGACCTCGCCTTTATCCAGGCTCAGACATTTAAGATCGCCCATTGCCCCGACGGAATACACCCGGTTGCCTTCGATCGCAGGAGTCGACCGGGGCCCCGCTCCGTACGAGATGTTGTAAGGGCAGTCGTACTCATGCTTCCAGACGATCTCGCCCGTCGACTCACTCAGAGCCAGAATCCGTTCCTTCCCCGTCCGTTTATCCCGCTGAGTCCCTTCGTAATGACTGGGGCCGGAATCGGAAACATAGTCCGTGACGATCACATATCCCTGCGCGACGGCAGGGCCGGAGTAACCCTCCCCGATGGGTGTTCGCCACAGTACCTTCGGTCCCTCGGCAGGGAATTCCTTGACAATTCCACTCTCCCGCCAGATAGAATCTCCCTGAGGCCCCAACCAGTGCGGCCAGTCTTCGGCTTGAGTTGTAGCTGAACAGCAGCAAACAAAAAGACATACGGCAAAGCAAAGGCGTATCATGAGCAGAGTCCTTCTTTAGACGAACAGCACCGGTTACACAGGTTTAGCTATATCATCCTGCCTGATAATTAGCATTTCCGCAAGTTACTAACCCGCGTTATAAGTCGGTTGGGGTTGCGGAATTGGAGGAGCGGGTTGTTCCCGTTTCGCTTCGCGGATTAATTCGAATAGTGTCTCGACTTCGTAATGCACGGATCGCGGGGCCGTGATGATGAGGATGTTCACACTCGGCAGGTACTGCAGGTGACTGACCTGACGTCGCAGGTCCATGTCGTTATCCGCTTGTTCTATGGGAACAATGCTGCCACTTATGGGCTCGAATAGACGATCGGCAAATCGCCAGTAAACATGTATCTGATTCGTGAGGAGGTCAATCAGTTCGGCAGCACCGGGGCTTTGCTGATCGGTCTGCACCGAGTAAAAACTAACGTCGTAGAATTTTCGCGACATTTCGCTTGGAGCAAAGATTCGGAGACCGACATTGGCAATGAGGACGCCACCTTCTGTAGGAATGGCAAGGTACTCATATAACATGTTTTTGAATTCGGCTTGATATTCATTACTGTAATGAATAAACAATTGCTGGCTTAAATCATTCAATCCATCCTGGAAGCTTTGCGATTCCAACGTCACGTCCGTGCCGAGTGTCTTGCTATAAATCTCTTCAAACGTTTTCCGTCCAATCAGACCTTCGAATTCCACGTCGAGCTTGACTGCCTTAGCCATCGCAAGAATCGCTTCATCAACTGTCTGGGTTGCTTTCAGCTCGACTCTGAGCGGTTGATTCAGCTTCTGTTTATTCTCGGCCAGTTGGAGAGCAGCTGTCGACTCCGGGTTAACGACCTGGGCGACCTTGAGAGTCTGTTCCGTTTTCGATTCGGCAACAGATTCCTCTTCACTACGGCACGGGTTCGCGGCGTAAGAAAGACCGACGACAACGCAAGGCAAGACGTACAGTAGTGATTTTTTAAAACGCATAGTAACTCCGTTGTTGATGCGGTTAACGTAGATGCTTGGGACCGTGATTTATGGTTGTTGGGATTCTAAAACAGCGAACCACCTAATAGCCCGTTGAATTTCTCCCTACGCGCCGGAATCTTCAATTGATATCTTCTCTCCCATCGCATTCAGTCGCAATGGTCAACGGAGGAACGGCATGGCACTCGGAAAACGTGAGCACGAACGGCAGGAATCACTCTGGGTCGAGACACGCAAGCTGACCGCGCCCGGGCATCATTTCTATATCCGGCTCAACAAGTTGCTGCGGGAAGCCGGGTTTGATGCGTTTCTCGAAGAGTTATGCGCTCCCTACTATCACGAACGGGGACGTAAAGTCGATTCCTCCCGGCGTCTACTTCCGCATGCTGATGGTGGGGTATTTCGAAGGGATCGACTCCCAACGCGGCATCGCCTGGCGGTGTGCCGATTCCCTCTCGCTGCGGCAATTCCTGATAAAGCATTCCAGCAAAACATGTGTAAATGTTGTTTCATTCCTTTAGTCGTAAAATACGTAAATCAAAACGCTGTTAAACTGCAAGTAATCAAAGCTGACAGAGACGCATATGGGCTTTAAAAGATGAATAGACCTCTTACATCAGCTTAAGACCTCAGATGGTAATGTGGGTGTGCCATCGTCTTCACAAAACCATGCTTTTATACTTGGAGAAGATTTAAGTAATATGAATCCTTCTGCGTGCAGATAAACTAACCTTTTTCAACAGATTAAAGAATTGTTGTCGAGGTTTTTAGCTTTCCTGTTTGATATTTTTCTCATAAGAAACTCGTTAAAAAAGTGGGCACAGAGTCAATGGGAATATTCCTTAGAGTCTCATCGTTCGTTTCTCTGCTAATCTTACTCTTCAGTTTTGCCACGTACCAATCCCCAGAAAAGTCCTTCAATGAGTTCCTCACGTCAGAGGATTTACCCGAAGATATGATCATGGATCCGCTTATTCTCTGTGGAGAACCTGTTGTGCCTATTGTGCTATCGCACATAGGGGACAAGGAACTTTCCAGGCGTTTTGCTGCGATTCAATTCCTCGGTAATGGACGTTATTCAGCAGCTCTTCCCATATTAAGAGAGATACTCAATGACAATGAGGAGTTGAGTGAATATCGTGCTGTTGCATTAGATTCTATTTTTCTCATAGACAAAAGTTCTGGCAAGGAACTTGCCAAGGAGTATGCTCCATTAGACGATGAATTAGGTCTAATATCAAAACACATAGAGGCGAGAGGTCAATCATACTTTACGGAACGGACATACTGGCAAGCATTAACTCGATACCACGAATGAGCCCGAATCGTGAAGATATTAAGTTGAGTTGAAACCCCGTGATGCCAGATGGTTGTATTCGTGACGAGCAATTATTCCCTACCGCTTCCAATCAAAGTAATTGCGATAGGAATGCTCCTTTAGTCGGAGGCCTTACTGCATCAGAGTCCATACTTCTTGAATAAGAGAGGGAAATGCTGTCGCTACCGGAGTCCAACATTGGATTTCCTGCTTGACAGCCCGTTGAATTTCTCCCTGTGCTTCAGCATTTCTTTAATCTTATATCACATCTTAACGGGGTGAACCGCCATGGCCACCTAGTAGCTCGGGGGCCGAAGGATTTTTCTCCGTGGATTCTTTTATCTCCTCCAACAACTGAGTGATCTCATAATGCACCGAGCGCGGAGCTTTGATTACCAACACTTTTGGAACTTGCAGGTAGGTAATGCTGCTCGCGATATGGAGAGCTTCGAAAGCTTCGCTTTCGCTTTCGTTTAGCTGATGAGTCATAAAAGTATGTTCCAGGGGATGCGTCGATTGTCCGCTAAAACCGATTGTTCGCCAGTAGACGGGAATGTGTGACTTCAATAACTCAGTCAATTGGCTGGTATGCAGCGCCGATTCTTCAGAAGTATTATCCACATTGAGCTCTGCGAGAGCATATATCTTAGTAACTTGTTCACAGGGCGAACTCATCCGGACGAGTGGATTCGCAATCAGCATCCCTTTACCGGTAGGCACAGCGAGAAACGTTCGTCGGTAAACCGCTTCGATATTGAGGTCGCCCTCGTAGTTTCGCAGTAGCATTCGCGCGAAATCATTCAAGGCTACCTGAAAGTTTTCCGCATCAATCGTGAAACTTTGGTTCACTGAAGTGGAGTAAACACTGGCGAGAATCTTCTGGTCCAGACCTTCGAGTTCCATGGTCAGTCCCGCCGCTTCCGCCATGTCACGTATCGCTTCTTCGACTGTACGATCCGCTTTGATCTCAATCTTGACAGGTGCCTTAAGCAGGCTTTCATTTTTCTTCAGCGTCCCGCTCGCACTAGACACTGTCGCCGGCGTTTCGCCATCGGTAAATTCCTGCGCGGAGGCATTCACCAGGCAGAGAGGAATCGAAACCACGAAAATCAGGCAGCTAGCAAACCGAGTGGCATTCATAATATTTCCTTATATCTGAATCGGATGAGCAAGAAGGGAACTAAAGAACTCGGTACCCTCGAAGCCGGAGTGCGCGATGGAACTATATTAGCAAACTCCTGCGTTGGCTGTCTAACACAATCTTGGTAATGAGGTGCTTATCATTGCCAACGAGGAGTGGTCCAGGCAATCTCGCAGAGTTGTCTGGATTGCGCAGCAACACAAAAGTACTGCAAACAGACTGAATCAAATCGCTTCCTCAACCGATTCCGACTGGAGATGATCCATTGCTTAAGTGTGCTTTCAGCACCCAGACAACTCTTTGAGATTGTCCGGGCCACCCGCTTAGATGGTGTTTCCAAAGCATTTCTACTCAGAACAATTCCATGATCGGCTTGCCCTCAGTCAGCAGACTCATCGGGCGTTTTTCTTTGTCGATGAATTCGAGGTCATGGACCCCCATCGATTCATAAACGGTCTTCACCACATGAGCGGGTGTGACCGGGTTGCTGGCGGGGTATTCGCCGTACTTATCGCTCGATCCGTAAACCTGACCACCACGGATGCCACCACCGGCGAACAGATTCGAATGACAATGAGTCCAGTGATCTCGGCCTGCACCTTTGACGCCACCGGATCGGATGTCGCCAATCTTCGGAGTGCGACCCATTTCGCTGGTGACCAGCACCATCGTCTCATCCAGCAGATTCCTGTTGGAGAGATCTTCCAGCAGCGCCGAATAACCCCGGTCGAATTCAGGTAGCAGGAAATCTTTCAAGCAATTGAAGTTGTTTCCATGCGTATCCCAACCGCCCGCGCTTTTGCACTTGCTCTGGATAGCGGTGTTCTCTTTCCAGAAGACGGTGATAAAGGGAACACCGACTTCAACCAGCCGCCGTGCTAATAACAGGCTCATCCCGTTGACCGTTTCGCCGTACCGCTCGCGAAGTTCTTTGGGTTCGCTTTCCACGTTGAAGGCGTCGGACGTCTTCGACGAAAGTAAGAGCGAGAATGCCCGCTCCTGTTGTTTACTCCAGGTGTTGGTGACCGAGTATTGATCAAAGTCGCGTCGGGCTTTATCAATGGTTTGAAGCAATTCCTGTCGAGACGCTACCCGGTCCGCAGTCGTGTCCCCTTCCAGAATTAATGCGGGGGCTTTAAATTGCAGCGGGGTCTCGTGACTTCCCTGAAGGTACAGGGGGTCATGTTCCACGCCCAATCGAGCCGCGAACTGTCCCGGACGAGTATAAGGAGCTTTGCTCGGTTTGTGGGGCAGGGTGATCGCACTAGGCAGGTTCGGGTGCTTCTGACCCTTCGCGCTGACCACGCTTCCCATGTAGGGCCAGTCGTCGGCGTAAGGAGTTCGGTTATTCCCTTTGGAGATGAACGTCGGATCGGGGACGTGCCCGGTCAGGTTATAATAATATCCGGCGTGATGATC